>NZ_CP174167.1:600000-842965 GCF_045276925.1 Metamycoplasma sualvi | reverse complement strand
AAATATAAAAATCATATTTTAGTTATTTTAAATTTAGAAAAAAATAAACAAAAACCAACACTAAGTTGGTTCAAGTCTTTTTTGCAATTGTAATTGCAACACCTAAATTAATTATATTAAGATAAATTAAAATTAACATTAGTTAATGAATCTCTATTTTTTAATATTGATTTTATTTTTATTAAATTGCTTTTTTGAATAAATCTAAACTAGATTTTCAATGAAAAATTTCTCTTGGAATTTTATTAATTTTATTTTGAGTATCTAAAATGTTACTACATGATAATTGTGAAAAATCTGTTCTTTTTTTCAAAATCTTCTAATAATACCATTTACATGTTAATTCATTCCTCTTTGATAAGAAGTATATGGTTCACATAAATAAACATGACATTTTATTCATTTAGCTGGTAAACCAATTTTTGAAAATTCAATTACATTATCAATAGCAATTGATTTCACATATAAATTATTTCTTTTTATTAATTGATAAACTTTTGAATTCAATTTCATAGGATCTTTAGTTTTAATTTTTTCAATAAAGACCATTCTAGATTTTCTTTCTTGATTAAATAAAATATCAATCAAAAAGCGTTCATTATGAAATAATTTATTTAGTTTTTTTGACATCCTTTCCACCTTTTTTGGGTTGGAGAGGTTTTTTAATATTAAAAAATCACAATCCAACCTTTAATAATTTTAATAATTATTGGTGTTGCGATTGTGATTACAATTTGGGAAAAAATCAAAATCACATTTTGGTTTTTTTAATTTTTATTTATTATAGAATATTCTTTTTTTCATATCAAATATTGTTGACTTCAAAAAAGAATAATGTAATTTATTCTAAATTTTTTAATTCTTTTTTAATGGTTGGCAATAATTTAATTTGTTTTACATCTTTTTCAAGAGCACTCAATCTTTGGTCAACTTTTTGATTAAATTCCTTTTGTTCTTTGTTAAACTCTTTTTGTTCTTTATTAAACTCTTTTTGTTCTTTTATAAATTCTGTCACACCTGACATAAACTCTAATACTTTATTTTCAAAAGATGATTTTTTCACTTTATCTTTATCTCCAGTAATTTTAATTTAAGAAAATATTATTTTATGTCTTTATAAATAAATTATCTTTTATGATTTGTATTTTTTCTAAAATCATCTTTATGAAAAGATTCAAGAACACTTAGTCTTTGATCAACTTTTTGATTAAATTCCTTTTGTTCTTTATTAAACTCTTTTTGTTCTTTTATAAAATCAACTACTGAATTATTAAATTTCTTTTGTTCTTTCATAAAATCAACTACTGAATTATTAAATTCCTTTTGTTCTTTAACAAATTCTGTCATATCTGACATAAACTCTAATACTTTATTTTCAAAAGATGATTTTTTCACTTTATCTTTATCTCCAGTAATTTTAATTTTATAAGATTTCTTTGTTTCTTCTACTAATTCAATTTTAGGATCATTAGATAGATTTAATAATTCATTCATCTTTTTCTTACTAATAATTGACATGATTTAAATTTTATCAAAGTTGAAATAGAAATTTATTCCTAATTTTCTTTAATTTTCTTCTTTTGTTATTTTAGTCGCAAAAGATAAATATTTACATCATAATAATAGATCTTATAAGAATATTTTTTTATTCTATAAAGAATCTGATAATTCATTCATTAATGTAAAGATAAAATTAATTTTTTCTAATTCTTTTTCAAATATAAATTGAAGTGTCCTTTTTCTTGTTTATTTATTTTACAAGTGCAGCCAGGGAGAAATCTCTGGTTTTTTATTTATCGGTATTCATTTTGGTAATTTTATAAATAAAGAATATGTTTTTTTTATTTCTTTTGCTAATATAAAATTAATCGATATTTTTAAATTAATTTGCATCAATCTTAATATTTAAATAACTAATCAATACTAATTTAATAATAATGTTGCAATTAATCAAATTAAATAAACAATTAATTGACTAATATAAAAAAACCAACACTAAGTTGGTTTATGTTTTATTTAAAATTAATATTTATTTTTTTAACTTTTTATTTCTTGCTACAAAGTAAATAATTGCAAATATACCTAGAGTTGCAAGTGAAGCTACACCAATACCAACATAAGTAAGTAATGACATGTTATCTGATTTATCTTTTAATCCAGATACTGTAGGGGCTTCTCAAACATATGAAGAAGACATTGTTGGATCTTGATATTTAATAGTAATTTGATCACCATTACTTAAAGTTCCGGGACTAATTAATCAATTTCCATCACTACCTAAAACTTGGTTTCAATTAAATTCTATATTATTACTATAGAATGTTAGATATCCTTGATCTATTAAGTATTTCATGGTGTATTGTTCACGTGTAATACTTGAAGTATTTACTACAATAGTAGTAATATCACGGCTTGAAATCATATTTCCTTGACCATTAATTCCGGTGTAACCAAAATTCATAACATTCATTAATCTAATGAATTCTTCTTCAGTAATTGAAGTGTAACTATCACTAATTCTCTCTGGCAATCCACTAATTAATAATCCACTATTTTCAGGATAATCATTAGTTTGCGGATTTTGACCAATACTATTTGCTACAACTGTTGTACTGATATTACCAACTTTAGCTACTTGACTAAAGCTATAAGTATTATTATTAGCATTATGTTTATCCATATTAGCAACTGTGTTGTAATATGCTTTTTCTACAGGGGCACCTGTTGGAGCTACTAATTTTCATTCAACTTTATCACCATTTGATAAATCATTAATTGATTCATAATCATTAGTTCAATCTTGTTTTACTTCTTTATTAGCATTTCAAACTCTGACCATGAATTTGTATCCTTGTAATAAAGTAGTAACTGGAATGTGGTTGTCTTGATCATCATAAGGATTATCAACAAAGATTTCAAATTGACCTTCACCATTGAAGTTTCCGCTTTGTTGAACTCTCAAGTATTGCAATAATTCTTCATCAATATCTGCTTCATATAATCCACTAATAGTAAATACTAAAGGTGAAGGTTGTTGAGCATAAATTAAATCATTTTCATTAGCAGAAACAATTTCAATTCTGAAACGATCTCCATTACTTAAATTTGTAATACTACTTAAATCGTTGCTTTGAATAATTTGTGATGCTCCATTTATTGGAGTATAAGTAGTTTTTAGAATTACTTTAGAACCAAAGTCAGTTTTAATTTGATTAACAATTTCACCTATAGTGGTCAATTCAGTTGTAGTAGAATTTTGACCTTCTTGTCTAGTTACTTTATACATATATTTCAATTTAGATTGGCCATTAATTGGACTCTTAGTAGAATTTGCACTATTTTCATATACAGCATTAATATTGTTAGGTTCTTTAATGTAATTAATGAACTCTTCTGAATTAAATGTATAACGAATTAACTTATTATTTTCAATTGGGAATTTGATTTGTGAATCAATTATGTATTCTTTAGACACATCTTGGATTATCCACATAGTAATCATAAACATCTTGATCATTAGGATCTGAATTACCTTTTTTGTTAGTAAATTGAATAGCAATATCTTGGAATTTAAAGAAGCTGTATAATGCATTAGATTCTCCATTATTTAACTCCAAAGTATAACTATTAGCATTAGTTTCTACTAATACATGAGATCTTTGAACACTTGATGCTTTAATTGGTTTTGCTAAAATACCATTGTCTTTCTCTCCTTGTTGGTAAAGAATAGGAACTTTTTGTCCTTGATTATCTGTAATTTCTTGACCATCAGCATTTTTGTAATATCCATCTTGATCAGAATTGGTTTGGTCTCTTTTTACAAGTCTAGATCCATCACCAGAAACTAATACTTGATCTTGAGCATCAATATAAAATTCTGTAAAGTAATTTAGTTGTAATGAAACATTTAAGTAATCATCAGAAGTGGCTGCTCCGCTGTTATTAGATCTTTTTAAACTAATTTGATCTAGCATAGCATAACCATCTAAACCATATGATGCTGATTCAGCAGCATCAACATTTCTTACTTTTAATGTTGCTCAATCAACATCAATATTATCTGTATGAACTTTATAACCAAATACTCTGATTTGATCAGTTGCAGCATGATTATTATCTTTTAATACATATCCATTAGGATTTGTATCAGAAGTTAATTGATCTTTTTTAATTCTAACTGCTAACATTACATAGTCATTAACTTTTAAATGGTAGTTTAAATTAGCAATAGTTGTATTATCACTTACTTGTCTTCATACATTATATTTATCAGATGAACTTTCATTATAAGTATCTAAATCTTGTAATGCTTTTTGTTTTACTTCTTCATTAGCATCATTAGCAACATAATATACTAACTCTAATGCATTTCTTTGATCTTGAGGCATTGAATTTGCTAATGAAGTTAAGAAATTATTAAATGAATCAAAGGCTTGACCTGTTTTTGAATTACTAATTGGAAAGCACCATCGCCATTATATCATTGAGGATTTTTAGAACTATCTAAGAATTTAATGGTAATTTCATTTGGAGATAATGGATTAGTAATGGCAACTGAAATTTTAATATTAATTTTTTTATTAGTATTAGTTTCATCAGTAGCATATTCTAAAGTATTGCTTGTTTGTTTTTGATTATTTCAATATAATTCATAATCATTATTTATTACTTTAAATTGCATTGCAAAGTAACGGTTTGTATATGAACCATTTAATAACATAGATTTTTCTAATGGTGTTCCCGGTGTTCATACTTTATTAGCATCAGAATAGCTGGCAGTTTTGTCATTTTTATATAAAATGCTAAATAAATTACTTGAAGAATAAGGATTTAATAAAGAATTTAATTCATTATATTGCTTAATATTTAAATAAGCTTTATCATCGGTTCCAGCTACTGTGAAATTAGCAGCTTGATAAGGTGCTAATTTATTTAAATTAATATAACCTTTAACACCATTATTCAATGTAGAAGAAATTAATTCTTTACTAATATTATTACTATTATCTTCATTGATATTAGTATTATCTACTTCTAATAAATATCTTGGATTTTGAGTATTATTTACATTAGCATTCAATGCAAAACGAGCTTTAATGTCTTCTCTTAAAATAATTCAATTTGTATTATCTTTTGCTCCAGCAGCACTTTGCAAATGACTAGTAAAAGTATCTTTGATATATCAATTTATTCCATCATAAGTATATTCAATTTGAATGATACTTGTTACTGGCATCATGCCGGTATTTGTAATTTCTGTAATTGCGGCAGTTTCATCAATATTTAATTCTTTTAAATTACCTGTTAATATAATTTTTTCTAATCATGAAGAACTTACTTTTAAAGCAACTTGAATTTGTGAAGCATCTAATTTAAAAGGAGGAGAATAACTGTCATTATTTGAGCTTTTTCCTTCAAATACATAAGCATCACCAACTTTGAATCTAATTCAGAAGTTTCTATATGAATCTATTGGTTTTGCATCATTTAAATTATCTTTTCAACTATTTTCATCAGGATTATTTGTATCATTTACATTTGCTTTATTATTATATTGAACAGTTAATCCTTGAGGTAGTTTAGATTTTCACTCGCTTAAATTAGTAATAGTAAAGTTTTCTTGAGATCCGGTTAATTTTAAATTATCTACAATTCAGTCATTTTGTGTTTCGGTTGTATTATTAATATAAACTTGAAAATCAGATTTTGATGTTAAGTTTTCTTGATTAATAGTTTGATAATTTGTATTAGATAAAATATATTTATTAACTCCATCTATTTGAGGGTTGTCTTTAATATAGTATTTTGCTAAAACAGCATTAGTATTATAGTTAGTTGTTGAACTTGAAAGTATTTCATTTAATTTATCAAATGTATATCAAATTCCATCTTCAGTTGTACTTGAATCACTGATATTTTCTTCTAATTTAATATTATTCAATGAAAATCTAATTTCTAGATGAAGATCGCTTAAATCACCTAGTGCTATATAATTGTTTTTAATTTCATCAATAATGGTGGTTATAGTTGTTGTAATACTATTACTATTAGAAATATTTTTTGTATTACCTTCAAATTTTAATTGATTTAATTTGTTCAAATCAACAGTTATTGCAACAGGAGCTAATAATTGTAAAGTAACTAGATTTTGTTCTTGAGTTGTTGAAGTAATTTCTTTATTGTTATTTATTTTAATGGTTATATTTGGATTTGTATTGCTTGCATATTCAAAACCAAGATGTAATGTAGGGTTATTTTAATTATAAGTATTAACATTTTCTTTTCTATTTCAGTTATTATCCATATTGTTATTAAATTTAAATGTAATACCTAAAGTTTGTAAACGATTTGCTATTTCATCATATGTCTTACCATGTAAAAATCCACTACCTACATTACCGGTCATAGCAGGTGGAGTAAAGCTTTGAATTGTTCCTGCTTGACCATTTTGTAAAACTACTGAAGTTTTATTTGATTTCAATACATTAATATATGATGAAAGATCAATATAAGTTTTAACTTGATTTGTTTGAACTTGTCCTTCTAAATTAGTATTAGGATTAGTTGAATTTAGAGAACTAACAAAAATAATTTTATCTGATTCATTCTTTTTCTCGAATTTAGCATTAATTTTAAGACCTCTAGTTCCATCTCATAAATAAATGATTCCTAAATTTACTCCTGAATAATCATTTATCATAGATTTTAATGTAATTACTAAATCTCTTGCTATATATCAATTATTATTTCCCTCAATTTGAAATTTAATTTCTACTTTATTTTTTAAACTTGAATCTGTTTGAAGAGCAGTAGATTTATTTAATATACTATCTTTTCAAGTAGTAATATCAGATTCTTGAATATCTTTTAGATAACCACTATTTGCAATAGTTAAAGAAACTTCATTAAATCAATTACTATCAACATCTATTAATGATGATATATTATTTAAATCTATTGAATGAACAGATGGGCCGCCTGAAGATGAACCCATTCCATAAATGTATTTATTGGAATCTGTTACAACAATTCTTACTTTTATACTTGAAGTTCCTGCGGGCACTGAAGTAGGTGCTGTATCTACTCAACCATTACTAATATCACCGCCAGAATTATCGCTATAGGTAATATCTTGTTTTAATGAATATTGAATTTTGATTCCTAAATCATTTGATGAATTAGAAGAAGCATCAACAACTTTTTGAATTACTTCAGGATAACTATATAGCAAATTACCTGTTGAACCAGAAACTTCTATATTATTTAATTCTTGTTCATATTTAGCCGCTTGAACATAGATTAAAATTTTATTTCTACTTGGATTGTTAGAATCACCATTCATTTTAAATGGTTTGGCTCCTTCAGTAGTTAAAATAAATTTAACTTCTTCCCCTTCAACTTTTTTAACATGTAAACGAGCTCAAATTATATTATTATAATTAGTTTCTGTTTGAGTTTGTAGATGATCTATAAGTTCCTGTCTATTATAAAAAGTTGTAGCACTTGAAGGTTCTACATTTGATAAAGCATATTGAATTTCAAGGTAATTTGTAAGTTCTTGTCAAACTGAATCTGATCCTCATTGACTATTTCCATCACTTTTAATGTCATTAATAATTGTTTGTTCTTTGCTTTCATTTATTTCAATTTTTCATGTGTTTCCACTAATATGATCTTTTCTAATAAAATTATTTTTAGTACCTTCTTGTAAGTTAATTAATATTGGAACATTTAAAATTAAATCAATTTCTTGAAGTTCACTTGTATTAATTCCATCTGGTGACAACGCCACATTATGTATATTATTAGAATTTGTTATTCTAATTTTTATTTTTCTAACATTAGGATCATATGAAGTAATTTCATTTTTATTGCTTGTTCAAGTATTATTATTTTTTTGATATTCAATACTAATACCAAACTTCACCATTAAAGCAACAATATCATCATATGATTTACCAAACAAGAATCCTTGTCCAATTGCTCCTGTCATAGCAGGTGGAGTAAAGCTTGAAATAGTGTTTGGTGCCGAACTATCTAAAATTACATTTGTTTTTTGTGTTCTTAATACACTAAATCAATTACTTAAATTTAAGAAAAACTTAATGTTAGTTTCTTGAACATAGTTTTTATTTTGATTTTGTTCAATAATTTCATATTTATCTTTTGCTGCTTCTTTTACAACTACTTTTACATAAATTTTGGTATTACCACTAGTATTAGATGTAGTTCAAATATCTATTATTCCTTGATCTGGATCAGAATAATTTTCATATTTTTCTTTTAATTTATTAAATAATTCACTAGCATCATAATAATTTTCTTCAGTAGCGTTTGGATCTAAAGAATATTTAAGTTCTATTTTATCTTTTAAAGAAATAGAACTTAATACTGAAGTTTGATAACTATTAGCTGCATTTTGTAAAACTGTCGAAGTAAAGTGACTAGAACCTAACAAAAAAGAATTTGCTCCAGTAGTATCAAAAGCTACATTATTTAAAATTCTTTCATAATCTATATGGATAGGAATTTGATCTAATGGAATAGCATCTGATACAAATACTCTATTATTTGATAAAGCTGAGGAAGAAACTATTTTATTTGAGTTATATTGGTTATCATTTGGTAAATCATTAAGAATAAATCTTACTTTTTGAATATTATTAGGTAGTATAGTTCCATTACTATTTGGAATAGTATATGAACCACTATTAAACATATTTTTTGCATTGCTATCAGTTAATATATTTGAATTAAAATCTTGTCATTGGTCTTGTTGTCCATCTAATAAATATTGGAACTTAACATATCTACCTACCATTTGATTGAATGAACCAAATCTCTTTTTAATTCAATCTAAATGAGTGCTTTTTGGAGTTAAAATAATTGAACTCATATCAGCACTATATTCAGCTGAAAACATTTTATCTGTTGTAGCAGTTTGTCCATCACGCACTAAAATATCTGAGATATTAGTTTGTTGAGTTAAATAGGCAGTAAACTTATTATTTACTGGTATTGTTTCTCATGACTTGTTGATTTCACTATTTACTGAAAGACCAAATCCATATTCACTATTATTATCAAAATTTGGAGATGTTTGTTTATAAACCACACGACTACCTTGATATTCATCTCTATAAACATAACGAATATCATTTGTAGAATCATAAAACGCTTGTACTACTGTTCCATTGGTATCAGCAGGCATAGTATAAATAGTATTGTTTGAATTGTTTTTAAAATATGGATTAAGTTTTAAATATGCTTTAATGCAAATTTGACCTGGTGAATAAATATTATTTGTTGGATTATTAAGATCAGTTCCATACATTAAATTTTCTGCTTTTCATTTAATAAATTTATCTAATACAGTGTTAAATGAAGTGGCACCCTGAGGTAAAGTATATGTATCCTGATCTACAACTGGATATGTTTTTGTGAATAATCCATTATCAAAACTTTCTAATTTTTGTATTCATGTAGGATCTGCATTGCCATTTGGATTATAATCAATTCCAAATTCTACTCACAATGGAGTATCTACATTATTCTGTAATGTATCTCCTCGAACAGCATTTCAAGTGTAGTTATTACCACTTCCACTTCTTGTTCAATAACCTAAGTTATGGGTTCCAAAAGTTCCTCCATAAGTTCCTTGAGCAACACTTTGATGATTGGTAATTGGTAATCTTACATTAAATTTATTTTGACCATTAGTTGGTCTGAAAGTACTCAATCTTACATTAGTTGATCAAGAATCTAGTAATTGTCATGAAGCATTAGAAATAGTAACTGGATAGCTAAATGTAGTTACTTTAGCTTTATCTCCACTTGCTATAAAAGGGTTATTTCAATTATTACTATTTTCTAAAATAAATTGTAATTCTACTTTTAAAGCAGTTGATGCTGTGTCACTTGTATTAATTTTAGTTACTATTTTAGCTCTTTTAACTGCCATTGAATTGTAACTGGAAGTACTTCCTACTTGTCAATTTGAAAATAATTCTACAGATTTATTATTAGCTCCAAATCAAGTAGCATCTGTTAATTTTCGATTTAAACTAGTAGCTACTGCTCTATTTTGGCTATTAACATCATAATCATTTAATATAGCGCCATTACCATAAGCATTTGCTCCCTTAGTTAAATTTTGATATGTTCTTGGGAATCATTGATTCAAATCAGCACGAGATGTAATATAGTTAGTAAATGATTCATTACTTATTGTAGTTTTATTAAAACTATTTGAATTATTTATCAAACTATCCATAGCAACATAATTAGAAAGAGTTGGACTAATAAAAGCAATAGGTGTAGATTTTACATTGTTATCTGCCCCTGGAATTTGTGCATTTTTCTTTGTCCCCGTTGTAGGAAAATATAAATTTAATTTACCACTTTGACCAGTTAAAGAATTAACATCAAATCAGAATCCATTTTTATATATATCATAGATTCCGCCTGATTTATTATTAGTATTATTAGTATTAGTAGAAGCAACAAGTTGATTACTAATAGTTCCATATGTAGTATTAAAATTAGGAATAAAAAAATTACTTACTTGACCTGTGGTGCTATTACCGATTCAAAAACTTGCATAACTTGTTTCTACACTACTATATCCAGAAAAAACATCTTTATTATTACTTAAAGCTAAAACATTGTGTTTATAGTTAGGTCTTGAAGCATAAATAATAGTGTTATCAAATGGACTAACAGAAATTAGTCTTGAATATAATTGCTCTGTATAATTAGCATAATCATTTGCACCAGTTGTGCTAGAATTTATTGCATTAGGTCATGGATATCATTTTAAAATATTTGGCTCACTATAAGGATTTTTGGTTGCTAAATTATTATCAATATAATGATTTACTATTTTTTCTCCAAAATTAAATGATTTTGTTAAATTATTAAACTGAACTGAATTTACATTTGATGCATCTGCACTATTAATTCCCATTTGGAACACATTAAAAATTGGAAGAGAAACAGAGGAAGAATTAGAAGAATTAGGAGGTGATGCGTATGGATATGCAAATGTTATTACTCTTTCATCAAACATATTTCTAGTAGGTAATAAAAAAGCTTTATTAAACTCATTACTTCAATTATTAGCAGTTCAAAAAGTTGATATGTTAGAATTGTTTGTATTTGTATAAACACTCAATTCATTTAAAGTTAAACCAGTTGTAGAATTATTTTTTTTAGAACAACTACCATTTTCTACTTTATATAATGTATTATGAGATTCTATTACTGTACCATTAACTACAAAAGATAAAATATTAAATTCATTGTCTTGTGTTCCTGGAATAACAATAGGGCTAGTAAGTAGATACCTATTATCATTAGAAGAGTAAGAAAAACTATTAAACACATTATTTGAAATATCAATTGGTCTTATTGATGTTGAACTATTTCCATTTCTAACAGCATCTATTTCACTTTTTTTAATTAAAAAGAATTTTGCTAATTGATTATTTGATGAGCCTCAAACTTGTTGAGAAAATTTTTGAAGAGTTAATGAAGTAGTACTTTCTCTCATTTTTAATATATTTGGAGTGTAATATCAAATGATGTCCCCATTTCCAAGTGTTATCATATCTTGGTAATATAAATCTTTTTTAAATTCATTTGAATTTCATTTTAAATCACTTCTACTAAAAATATTGTTGAATGCTCAACTAATATTATCATTAGCATCTTTGTAACTATTATATAATATTTTTCCGGTTGTTGCATCATGGATAGTAAAAGTTATCTTGAAACTTGGGTCACTAGTATCAGGATTAAAACTAGTATTTAATCCTCCAGCTCCTGTAGGATCTTGAGTTCTTACAACAAAAATTGTGTTAGTTGCAAAATTATATTTAGCACTATAAATAGCAATACCAGATTCATCATTAGTTCAAATAATAGAACCATCTCACCCAACTAAAGCTAAAGTATTACTTCAATAGTCTCAATAGCCTTGTTGAGTAAAATTTGCTCCGGGATTATTAGGAGTTCGAGCATTATATTTTCCTAATCAACCATAAGGAGTAACCATTTGCCCACGGCCAACACTACTTAATGGAACTAAGTTTTCTGTATTATGAAACATTTCTTTAGTAGCAATATTAATATTTGACATTTCTGTCCAATTTTGAGCTTGTCTAGATGAATTAATAAATAATTGATTTTGATAGTTATCAGCAATTTGCTTTCCTAAAGCAATAGCTATAGGTGAAACTGAAGCAAGAGCTAAAGTTGTTGCAATAGAAGATTTTAATATTGATCTTTTAGTGTTCTTTTTCATATTCTCACCTCATTTAAAGTTTTTAAGTCTGCTAATATACACTAACATGCCAAAATTTAATTACTTCTTGAAGTTATTAAATAAAAATAGCAAAGGTATATTAATAGAAATTAATGAACCTCAAAAATTAAAAAAGTAATAAAAAGCCTAGTATTTATGATAGTTTGATCATTCAGCTAATTAAGATATAAAGTTGTATTTTATAACTTAAAATTCATTTTTACACAATAAAAAAATTCTTATAATTAAGAAGAATATTTATTATGAAATATAATAAAACTCATTATTTAAAAATAAAAATATGTTATATAATTTCTATTATTTCTTTTTTCTTTAATAATTATCTATTGTATTTTGATATATTGTCTTCTTAACTAATTGTATTTTGATATATTGTCTTCTTAAGTAATACAAAAAAAGAAAACTTAGTGTGTTTTCTTTTTTATGTATATTTTTAATTGAGTTTTGATGAGTTTAAAAAATGATTAATTTTATAAAATTGTTGGTAATCCTAATATTGGTAATCCTAATAAAATTGACAATGCTAGAACACCTAGACCTAAAATAATGCTTGCTACTAATAATCATTTAACAACAGGTCTTGCTGATAATTTTACTTTTCTATCTTTAGTTGCTAATCCAACAGATGATGATACAACAATCCCTAAACCAATTAGAGCTATAATTGGTCATCAAATATATTTAATTAAATATTCTAATGCAACAATAGCAGGAACTGTTTCTTGAGCTCTAACTGCTAATAAAGTATTGTTATCAACAATTTTATCAACCATTGACATTAAAGCACTATCTCCATTACGTCCAGATAAGTTTTCTGTATATCCTGCATAATTGTAAGAACTTAAAATTAGATTTGATCAAATTGATAATTCTGATGAAGAAATTTGTTCATTTGAATTTAAGATATTTTGAATATTTTGTTGAATATCATTAGCTTCTTTTTGAGATATTCCAGCTCTTGAACTGAATGTAGTTGTTGAAAGTTGTTCTAATTTTCATTTTAAAGCAATAATTGCATTAGCACCTGAGATTAGATCATCTAAATAATATGATTTTACAACATCTTCTTTAATGTTTTCGATTCTTTGAACTTGATTTGTTATTTTTAATAACATATCCTTGAATGCTGAAGTAATTTCTGCACTATTAATTGATGATGTTGAACCTGTTTTTAACATTTCTTGAGCTTTGCTTTGTAAATTGTAGTTAGTAAATACTGAGAACAATTTAGCATAGAATGCTACTTTTTCATTTTGTGTTTGATATGAATCTGAAACAAATGATGTTAATGATGTTGGTGAGTATGAATTAAATAATGTTTGTAAATTTCCTGTATTGAAAATTGAATTACCTAAATATACTGTTGTATTACCATTGTTATTATTAAAGTATAGAATTTGTAACATTTTTTGAACAGCATCCATCAATGTTGATTCTGTATTTGATGTAATGTTATCTCATCCATTATTTGTGTATTTGATTAATTTTTTATTTCCTGTTGATGATGTTGTTTCTAAGAATGAAGATGTAGCATTAACAGTAAATGAAACTTTATTTGCTGTATTTGAAATTACATCTTTGATTGCATTATATAAAGGTGTGCTTAATCTTAATTTAAATTCATTACTAATTGTATCCAATTGCAATTGGATTAATTTTGACATAATTACACCTAATGATTTTTTTAAGTTAGAAGACAATGTATCATATGTTGTTTGTTCAGTAATATTAGTTACTTCTTCTTTAACTTTTGTAATAGCTTCTGTAATTAGAGATTCTAATTTACTTGAATCTGCTGTGAATTCTGATACAAATGCTAAATATGAAGTAACAACAGTTTGAGCTGTTTGTTGTGTTGCATCATAACGACCATCATTAGTTATAATACCAAATAATTTGTCCATTGCTGGTCTTATTGCTTTTCATGTATTGTTTAATAAGTTATATAATTGATTTGCTGATCCTGTAAATGATGAATTTTCATAAACAATATTAGAATAATTTGATCCTTTAGGAACTCATTTTCCATAACGAAGATCTCTATATGTTTCACCAGCTAAATCTCCTGAATTTGCTAGTGAAAATTGTTGATAAACATTTCCTAAAAACCCAATAACAGCTGTTCTTTCATTTATAGTTTCTTGTGCCTGAATTTCTGTAGTTCTAACTGATGATGGAGTTGCAGAAGTTGTTGGGAATGGGTCTTCAAAGAAAATTTTTTGTGTTGGATCTTGAATTTTAATAAATTTAACATCCCCACTAACATCAACTGAATTTCATCCTTCATCTCGATTTCCTATTGCATAAAAATTGTCATAGAATGATAATTCTTGTTTAGTAAATTTTTGTGATGAATATAAACTTGATTTTAAACTTATTTTAGATGCTGAAACAAAGTCTGCTTTTACTGCATCTGGTAATTTATTTTTTAATTCAGAAAACATTGAATATGTTGTAGGAGATAAATCAGTTGGATTATTTTCAGTTGAATTTAATATAATTGTTTGTTGAGCCGAAGTTGCTGATCCATTTGAATAAATTGAAATAGGATTATAGGTAATAGTATTACGTGCAATATCTGACTCTGATCCTACTGCATAGTATAAAGGTAATGAATATTCTAAATTACCATATTGTCAAAATGTTAAGTTTCTATTTGCTTCAACAGCTTTAGATGATTTTGTTATTTTTTTAGATGTTAATGTGTTTGAAAAGAATGAAACTGTCTTAACACAATTTGCATTAATATCACTTATTAATTTTCCGACTGTTGGAAGATTGTTAGGTGTTGCTTTTGTTGCAAATGTTCCTAAAATAGCTGATCTAAAAGTGTTTTTATCATTTGCTTGTACATCTAAAATTCCCAATCTAGAACCTGTTTTTAAATCAACAGCTCCTGGAATAGTTGCATCAGTACCTCATTGAATATTTGAAATAGTTTGATTGTCTTTTAATCTAACAAGAACTTCGATAACTTCCTTTCCTGTATTATCTGTTCCTTTTTGAATAACAAAATTTTCAAATGATTGATCATAATTACCTGATCCTAATGTTCCATTTGCACCCAAGTTTCATCTTCCAAATACATCTAATGTTGAAGTTAGTGTAGAAATATTATCTTTATATTGATTTAATGGTAATTGACCATTTTCACTTTTATTATTAATAAATAATGTTCCTGAAACATTTGAAGAAGATGCTGTTTTTTTTCAATTGAAAGTTAAAGCATAACTCCCTTCAACTGTAGGATCAATTTCAGCTATTTTAGCTAAATATTTATAATCTTGTCCAGCTACACTACCAATAGTGCCTACAGTTCCTGTGGTGTTTTGAGTAGAAGATAAATCTCTTATTAACATGTTAGCATTACCAACAGTAGTTAATGATGAAATTTTTGTTCCTTCTTCAATTCCTGATAAAGATAATAGTTTTGATGGAATATCATCAATGCCCGCAATTTCATTCATTGATTCTACATAGCCTGTTTGGTCTTTAATAGTGTCTTTTAAAGATTGAATCATGGCATCTGTCATTCAAGTATTTGTTTTTTTCAATTCTTCTATTTGTTTATAAATACTTTTAATTGATTTAACATTTAAAGCTTGGTCTGCAATAGTAATTAATTCATCCTTAATACTGCTACTTCCTGCAAGAGCTTCTAAATTTTCTTTGAATTTTTTTCAAGACTCAGAATTAGTAGTATTTTCACTATTACTTGAATCTTCTCAAACATTGACAGAACTATTTAATTTTGTTGATAAATAAAATAATTCATGAGGACCAATTAAATTATTTTTTTGACTAGCATTTGAAGAAATGCTTTTACTATTAGAACTTACATCATTTGCTAAAGAAACAACAGTGTTGTTGTTAACATTTTGTGTTGTATTAAATAAAAAAACCAATGCAATAGATGAAGCTGATAAAACTGTGGCTAAAGGTAATATTATTTTATTTTTTATCTTTAAACTTTTATTTTTATTTTGATTTTTCATACTTATTTCACCACACTTTCTGAATTTGCTTTATTTTCATAGTTAAATTCTAATTGTGTATTATTCATTTCTTTAGTATTTGAATTATTGTTTGTAAATTCTACATCTTCATTTAATTGATCATAATCATTATTTTCGTTTTGGAAGTTATTGATAAATGTATTTTTTTGATTTTCTTCTTCCACTATTAAGTAGTTTCTATCAAATGCTTGATTTGTTGCTGCTCTTGATTTGAATATTCTAGATACCATTGATATTTTAATAATTAATGATATAGACATTCCTGTTAGTGCAAATAAACCAAATAATAGATGCATGTAAGTACTAATAATTGATGATGATTGCAAGTATCCAGCAAAAATGATAGCAAATAGTACTAATACAAGATTAAATAATATTGTTCAAAGTGAAATTGCTGTATTTCTTAAATTTGGTACATTTGCTTGAATTAATACTGAAAAACCATATAACAACATTAAAGTACCAAAAGATAAAATTAATAATAAAGATTTTTGATCAACATTTGATGTTCCTAATATGCTAGTATTTGATAATAACATTCCTTGTAATAAAGTTCCTTTTACTAAAATAATTCATGCAAAAACATCTAACATTAAACCATTATCTATTGATTTAAAAATTTTGGCAACATTAAATCCTTTTTTAGATTTTTTAAAGTTATGGAATCTAATTGAAGAAATAATTACAATGTAAGGAATTAATAATAAAGCATCAATTGCTATTTCAATATACACTGGAGTAGATAACAATCTACTTGTTCAATCTGAAAAAACTCCTATATTAGTTCATATTAAAGATGCAGCATATGTTAAAACAATGACTGAAGCAATGATGATTGATGAAACTCTAGCTGATTCTCAATCTTGAATAGTATCAATTTCATTATCTGTTCTTTCACCTAATAAAACATCTCTATATCTTTTAATAAATGCTATTCCAAAACCAAAAACACAAATTGATACTACTAATAATAATAAAGCTAAAGCTTGAAATAATAAGTCTTCAGTTCCTGCAGAACTTGCTAAACCTAAATCAATATAGCTTAAGAATAAAGCCCCTTCAATTAATGACATTAAGAATAATGAAATAACAGCAAAAGGAACTCTTGCTCATGATAACGGAAATTGTTTTCTATATACACTAAATAAAGAAATAAGATATATAGACATAAATAATCCTCATCCACCATATGAAGCAGCAAATACGAAATATCTATTTGAATCATTGTAATTTGGATATAAAAGAGTTGCTACAATTATACCTGCACATAATAAAATAGCATTAATAAAGTGGGTGACCACATAACTTGTTGTATATTTTTTCTTAATATCTCCTCTAAATAATCAGAAAATAATAATTAATGAAAAAATACCTAGAGCGAACATACCAATAATTGATGTTAATTCAACAATATCTGGATTTGAAGGATCTCTTTTAATCCCAATATTATATGTTGCTGGCAACATACCAAAGAAGAACCCATAAATAATTCCTGCTAACAATTTGAAAATAGAATCATATCTTCATTTTCTAGATACTATTTCTTGGTTTGATACAACTACTCTAGATTTAGCGATATTAGTCTTATTGTCTTGCAAAACTTCAATAGCCATAACTTTTCTCCTTTTCTTTATATTATTTTAATAATTTTTAGTTTTTTTATCTAATTTATTTTTTTTATATAAAGTTACCAAAATGAATACCGATAAATAAAAAACCAGAGATTTCTCCCTGGCTGTCCTTGTAAAATATAAAAAAACCAAAAAAAGGACAACTAAATTATATGAAACTTCAATTTATATTTGAAAAAGAATTAGAAAAAATTAATTTAATCTTTGCGTTAATGAATCAAATATCTGATTCTTCTCAAGAAAACTTTATTCCAAAAATGATGAAAAGATATGAATTCATATCTAACTTAACAAATTATTCTGTTGAAACAATTAGAAAGATGTTTTTAAAACTAAAACGTATTGTTATCATAGAATAAAAAAATATTCTTATAAGATCTATTATTATGATGTAAATATTTATCTTTCTCGACTAAATAACAAAAGAAAAAAATTATCTATAACAAAAGAAGAAAAAGATTTAGCAAAACATCTATTAGTTGCAAAATTAATAAAAACAATAGCCAAAGCAACCGGAAATAAAACTTCTGCCAAAACCTTATCCAAGATAATCAAAGAGAAATTAGGATTATATTATTCTCCAAAGCATTTATATCACTTAATTAGGCAAAATAAAATGAGTGGAGTAACATTAAGAATATTTCCATACCTAAAGCATGGTAAATACTATAAAAAACCCCATAAAATAGGCAAAAAAATCATTGCCACACCCATTGATCAAAGAGATGAAATTATCAATAAAAGAATTAGATATGGTGATGTTGAAGTAGATACTGTAGAAGGAACTAAAACTGATAATAAATATCTTTCTACAATGATTGATCGAAAATCTAGAAGATTATCCATAACTATTTATGAAAATAAACAAAGTGATGAATTTTTAAAAGCAGTAGAAAATAACATCGAAAATATGAATCAAGAAATCAAATCGATTACATCAGACAATGGAACTGAAAATTATGACCTAGTTAAATTAAATATTCCATGATTTTCTACTAATCCATATTCTTCATGGCAAAAAGGAACCATTGAACAAAAACATAAGCAAATAAGAAAATTTATTCCAAAAGGCAAATCTTTCAAAAATTTAACCCAAGATGATTGTGATCTAATTGCACTTGTAATTAATGCAGAAACTTATTTACAAAATACTAGTAAATACAAATTGGGAACCACCGTTACTCAAGAAGAGCTACAAAAATACTTTAAATTATTAGAAAAGAAAGACACCCACCGAATATTTCAACTTTGATAAATATTGTAAAATTATGAAATACAAGGAATTATCGGTATTGAAATTGGTAATTTTATATCTAATTTATTTTTTTTATATAAATTATATAAAAATGTTTTATATATTTAACTTAACTTATGAATCTAAAAAAACTACTTTATTATTTTTAGAAGAAGGTGCTAATAATTGTCCTGTTCTTATAGTTGTTGGTATAGTAAACTCTACTAATATTTCTTGAGTTACTAAGTTATGTTTAATAAAATTATTAGGATCATTTGCTGAAGAAATTGATAATGATAATAATATTTTTGTAGAATCATTAGATAAAGTAGATCAATTAATTGTATATTCAGCTAATGTTAAATTTGTTGGTGCAGTAAAAGTTAAGTTTTCTTTTAATCAATTTAAATTATTGAAATTTTTTAAGAAGTCATTTTTAGTTATACCAGCTTTTGCTGCAATTGTAGGTTTTGCATTATCCATATTTGTAAAATTATTTGTAGCACTTTTTACTTGATTATATAAATCAACATAAGGTTTAGATTGGAATCCAGAAGTTACAGTTGTAGTATATTCTTTTGTTGTTTCAATATCAGGATGAGATACTTGAACTGTTACATTAGCTGTTAATTTATTAATATCTTCATTTGCAAATGAAACATTTGTTACTTTATATACTAAATTGCCCGCTGGTTTTGAAGCTGGTTCAAAATAAATATAATTTGCTGGTTGTTGAATTTCTTCATAAGTTAATTCTTGATTGTTTTTTAAAGTTGGAACCATTTGCAATTCAGCTGCATTTGTAACTAAATTTGGAGAAATTGATAATAAGTTAGCTCAAGTAATTAATCATGTATAACTATTACTATCCAATTGAACTTTAACAGCTACAGCTTGTAAATTATTTGAAGGAATTTTTTGGTTATTTTGATCATATGAAAAAGGAATGAAAGCCGGATCAAAAATTAATTTTTGGATTTGTTTTTTAACAGTTGCAGAAATATTTGAATCTCTTGGTTCTTTTGCTTCTTTTTCTAAACTTTGTACTTCTAATTTTTCTTTAGCAGTTAATTCAGGTAAATATGTTAAATGACCCGCTGTATATTGTGAAGCTAAAAATGTATATATTGGAGATGTTTCTAAAATATCGCCATTTTGAGAGATTTGATAATCTGCTGATGATCAAATATTACCTGCAACAGGAATTGTAAATCCTGAAGAAATTTCTAAATTATGGTTATATTGAAAAGCTGAATTATTTGTTCCATAGAAATTTGTAGTTTCATTTTTGTAAAAAGATGAAGCCATTTCATTATTAAGGTTTAAATTATTAGATGAGTCAGTTGATATTATATTGTTAGATTGAATATTAACATCACTTTCAGAATTAAAATCACTAACACTAATTGCTGTTTCTTTAGTTGAAATAACTTTTAAGTAATTATTTAAAAATAAGTTATGAATTATTTTTGCTGAATGTGAAGCAAAGTTTTGTTTAGATTTTTCTGCAGTAGCAAAAGAAGATTGTGGAATGGTTATATATGGCTTATATTCAGTTGATTTTACATCATTATATGATTTTTGTATACTAATTTGAAATACATAATCATCATTATTACTACTATCATAACCTAAAAGTTTAACATTACTAATATTGTAAGAAACTCCTTGATTGTTTTTTCAAACATTTTCTTGTTTATTAAATGTAAAACCTGCTGGGAATTTAAAAACAGAATTTACTAAAGGTGTTGAACAAATATTATTTAAAAAGAAATTTAGATCATAATCTTTTGGATTAAAAAACAATTCTTTTTGTTCAGTTTCTGTAAAAGCCGTAAAAGATGATGGTTGTGCGTTTGTGGAGCTATTTAAAATTTCTCTTTTTTCACTATCTAAAAAAATGATTGTAGGTAAAGCTAGACCAGCTGCAACGACAACTGTTAATGCCGGAATGCTTCATCCTAAAATTAACTTACCTTTTTTAGTCATGTTCATTACCCTCCCATTCTACAATCCATATTTTTTTAATTTTAACAAAACTATATAAAATTACAATATTTTAAATTACTCTTCTTTTTTAGGGATTTCTCCATGCTCAATGAATGGTTTAGTTAATTTTAAAATTTTTCTTTTTGATAAATTGTATGATTTTAAAATTATGTAATTATTTTTTAAGTATTTATGGTTAGTTAAAATATAATTACCACGATCTTCTTTTGGCGTATTTTTTAAAGCAAGAGCTAACAATTGTAAAACCTGACCATTAACATATGGATTACGCGAAATCATTTTGTTTAATGTTAATGATAATAATTCAATTCTTCTAGAATCCATTTGTTCTGGAATTCATGAATGTCTTCTAATAACTCCGGCAAATTCTTTTGTATATCAAATGCTGTTTGATAATAAAATCATTTGGAAAAACATAAAAATATCTTGATATAAAATTTTGTCATCATCTAAAATAATGTTCATTACTTTAGAAGTTCTTCAAATTTTACCTAAAAATAATGGATAAGTTACTAGAGCTATATTTGTGTCTACATACCCCGGTGTAAAAGGCATAATTAATTTAGATTTAGATATTACATATTTTTGACCATTTCTTTCAATTTTATTTTTAGGAATTATAAACTCATCTTTTAGATCAAATAAATATAAGTCCATATTTAATTCATATAAGTTATTGTAAAAATTATCTAATCAAGCTGATAGAATAACGTCCCCTGATTTAACAATAGTCATATATTCACAATTTATTATTTTATTTTTTAATAAAAAGTTGATAGACATTGGTAATCCAGAATATCCTTCTAAAGAAAATAGTCTACACTCCAATTCTTGTGCCTTAATAAAGTTATTTAAATGATTTGTAAAAATTTTATTAGCATTATCATTCAAAATTATTATTTCATAAAAAAACTTGTCTAAATCTTGTTTCATAACTGAATACAAGGTTTTTTTAGTTTCTTCAAAATTACCATTACAATAAACTATGACTGAAATCTTTTTAATTTTAGTATTCATAAATTTCCTTTTTGTATGAATTTTATATTTAGTAATAAATAATATTTATGTTTAATTTATATAACATTAATAAAATTTATTTCCTTAAATTCTTAAGTAAAATTATTTTAACAAATTTTTAAAATAAAATAAATGTTATCAATATTTAAAATATAATTTGATTAATATGTATGATCATAAACACATTGAAAAAAAATGACAAGAATATTGATTTAAAAATAAAACATTTAAAACTACTGAAAATAAAAACAAAAAATTTTATGTTTTAGATATGTTTCCTTATCCTTCTGGCTCAGGGCTTCATGTTGGTCATCCTGAAGGTTATACTGCAACAGATATTATAGCTAGATATAAAAGATTTAATGGTTTTGATGTACTTCATCCAATAGGATGAGATGCTTTTGGTTTGCCTGCAGAGCAATATGCTATTCAAACTGGTAATAATCCTGCAGATTTTACTAATAAAAATATTGATGTATTTAGAAAACAATTACAATCTTTAGGTTTTTCTTATGATTATGATAAGGAAGTAAATACTACAGATCCAAAATATTACCGTTGAACACAATGAATTTTTGCTCAAATGTATAAAAATAATTTAGCTGAAATAAAAGAGATTGAAGTTAACTGATGTGAACAATTAGGTACAGTTTTGGCTAATGAAGAAGTTTTAACAGATGAAAAGGGTAATAAAGTTAGTGAAAGAGGTAATTTTCCTGTTGTAAAAAAACCAATGAAACAATGAGTGTTAAAAATAACTAATTATGCTGATAAATTATTAGCAGGATTAAATGATGTAAATTGACCTGAATCTTTAATTTCTTTACAAAAAAATTGAATTGGTAAGAAAGAAGAAAATGGAAAAGTAACTTATCATTTAAAAGATTGAGTTTTTGCAAGACAAAGATATTGAGGAGAGCCCTTTCCAATAATGTTTGATGAAAATAACAATGTATATCTAATTGAAGATCTTGTTGAATTACCTGTCATGAATAATATTAAACCATCAGGTGATGGCCAATCTCCTCTTGCTAACAATAAAGAATGAGTTAATGTAGAAAAAAATGGTAAAAAATTTAGAAGAGATACTAATACTATGCCTCAATGAGCAGGTTCTTCTTGATATTATTTGGCTTACATATTGAAAAATGATGATGGTGGTTATACTGATTTAAATTCTCCTGAAGCTTATCAAAGATTTAAAAAATGATTACCTGTTGATTTATATATTGGTGGTCAAGAGCATGCTGTATTACATCTTTTATATGCTAGATTTTGACATAAAGTTTTATATGATTTAAAAATAGTTCCTACTAGTGAACCCTTTTTAAAATTAGTAAACCAAGGAATGATTTTAGGTAAAGATAATCAAAAAATGTCTAAATCCAAAGGAAATGTTGTTAATCCAAATGATATTATTGATCAATTTGGTGCTGATACTTTAAGACTATATGAAATGTTTATGGGACCTTTAGTTGATACAAAACCTTGAAATGATAAAAATTTAGAAGCAACTAGAAAATGATTAGATCGTGTTTGAAGATTATTTGAAAAATTTATTTCTTCAGAAATAAAATTAAATAAAGAATTAAAAAATGAAGAATTAGATTCTATATATCACACAACAATTAAAGAAGTAACTCAATGTATTGAAGATTTAAAATTTAATATTGCTATTTCAAAAATGATGGTTTATATTAATTTCTTATATAAATTAAATGAAATAAATGATGTTAAATATTTTATAGATTTTTTAATTTTATTATCACCATTTGCTCCTCATATTGCTGAAGAATTAATGGAAAAATTACAACAAAAAACTTTAGAAAATCATAAATGACCAATATGAGATGATCAAAAAATTATTAATAAAAATATAACTGTATCAATCCAAGTAAATGGGAAATTAAGATCTACTATTGAATTAGATATTAATTATGATGATGATCAAGCAATAGCTTTAGCTAAATCTATTCCAAATGTAGAAAAACATATTTTAGATAAAAAAATTATTAAAGTTATTCATATAAAAAACAAAATTATTAACTTTGTAGTTAATTAATTTCTTTTTTGCAATTGTAATCACAACACCTAAATTAATTATATTAAGATAAATTAAAATTATCATTAGTTAATGAATCTCTATTTTTTAATATTGATTTTATTTTGAGTATCTAAAATGTCACTACATGATAATTATGAAAAATCTGTTCCTTTTTTCAAAATCTTCTAATAATACCATTTACATGTTCATTCATTCCTCTTTGATAAGAAGCACAGGGTTCACAAAAATAAACATGACATTTTATTCATTTAGCTAGTAAACGATTTTTGAAAATTCAATTCCATTATCAATAGTAATTGATTTCACATATAAATTATTTCTTTTTATTAATTGATAAACTTTTGAATTCAATTTCATAGGATCTTTAGTTTTAATTTTTTCAATAAAGACCATTCTAGTTTTTCTTTCTTGAAAAGTTATAAGATTTTCATAGCCATGTTCTCTTTTTCCGATAATAAGGCCCATTTCTCAATGACCAAATTCGCTTCTACTATCAATCTATTTGGGTCTTGCTCATATAGGAATAACGAATGAATTTGTAAATTTAGAAAATATACCCTTACTTCTTTTTCCGCCTTTGACACATGTCTTTCTTAATAAATCTTTTCTTTTAATGGATCAGCGATTAGATTTAATTCAATTGCATATCTGTCATCAATTTGGTTTGAGAGTATTGATTAGCAATTTATAAAAAGTTGTTTTAATTCCTGAGCATCTTTTATCAAATATCTTAGTAAATTCCTTGGTGTATTCTTTGTATTTTAATAAATACATTGAATGATTGTGCCACCTTCTTTCAATGGTTTTTGCTTGTGCTGTTTTGTGATTATAATAACCATCAAAAGTATTCCTTTTTAATTCAAAAGAAATGGTCGATTTTGATCTTTGCAATATTTTAGCAATCTCAGAAATAGATTTTCTTTCTTAATTAAATAAAATGTCAATCAAAAAGCGTTCATTATGAGACAATTTATTTGGTTTTTTTGACATCCTTTCCACTTTTTTTGGGTTGGAGAGGATTTTTTAATATTAAAAAATCACAATCCAAACTTTAATAATATTAATAATTATTGGTGTTGTGATTGTGATTACAATTTGGGAGAATTTATATAAATAAAATTTATTATCTATATATTAATTAAATAAAGAAACCATTTCACCCATCAAAATATTATTAAAAATAAAAGGATTTTTCATTGCTTTTACTGCTACATCATATGAATTTTTTCCTTGAAGATCACCTGATAAGTATCAAGTCATTTCTTTATTACCACCATACATAGCATACACAATTGATATTGAAATAGGTTTTACTTTATATTTCATAATACCTGTAGTAAGATTGCTTTCTATCTCTTCTACTTGATATTCAATAGTCATATTGCTAATATAATTTGGATCTGGTATTCATCTGTTTGCTTGTGCATTATTTTGAACTTTTTGTTTTCATTGATCTCAATCTAGATTTCACATTCTTTTAAATTGTGATCTTACCATATTTTCTGAAATATGTCTACCTTTTAGTTTCATGTAAAATCTATTGTTAGTTATATCATTTAAAGCTACTTGAGGCATTGTATCTCGTGGTATACTTCCAAAAATATCATATTGTCTTCGATAGATATATTCAGTAATATAAGTTGTTACATGACCAATAGTTGTTTTTGTGTTATCTATAGCAATTCCCATATTATTAGGTGTTGCTCAAGTGCGTAGATTATCTAAATAAGTATCCTGAATTTTAAGATTATCTGTTGAATTTTCAAAACTTAATGTATAAGATTTTTCATTTTGTAAATCTTTTGAGAAGTATCAAACAATATTTGATAAAGTGTTTGTATTAAAAATAATTGTTGTTTTTATGGGAACAATTTTTGCATCTACACTAGTTGATAATTTTAAATCACCAGTAATTTGGATATTAAATTCAACAATAATGTTTTGAATTTTATTAGCATTTGGGAATGTTTCTAAAGCATTAACAGCTGTAATTCATTCTTGACCTAATCAACTAAAAATTTTTGGGAATTGTTGTAATAATTCACTATTATTAAAAATGCCATTTGGATTTAACTCCATTGTAAATGCATTGTTTTCCCCACCAATTTTCTTGATAAAACCATCAATATGAGGATAATCCATATATTCTTTTTTAACTCTACTATTAATTAATTGGATTGCTGAATCTAATACAGTATCTCCTGAAATAGATGAATAACCTAATTCAATTATTTCTCTATTGCCATTTGATCAATTATGTATATCAGATAATTTAGAAAATCTTAATAAATTATCATCACTTAATTGAATTGCAAAAGTTGTTTTTACATTCGCATTTTTATATGAAATTTCTAAACTAATTTGTGATTTTTCAAACACAGGTTTTGCAACTACATTACTAATAAAATCTTTATTATCTAAATCTTTATAATTACTAAAAATGGTTGCTCTATTTAAGTAAATAAAATCTGTTGCTGTAACTTTATTAATTTTATTAATCATATCTATAATAGATTCAGTATTTTGATTTAAATCACCAAAAACTCCACAATCAAAAATTTCTTGATTCAACATCATTGGTCTTAAAATATTTTGACCTTTTTCTATAATTGCTCCACTATTTACATTGTTGTTTAAACCCACAAATAACGTATAAGATGAAAATGGTCTTTCTTGTGAAAAATCAATTAAATATTCTTTATTTTCAATTAAAACTTCCAATTGTTCTGGTTTTACATTTACTAAATTTTCATTTGTAGCATCCTTTGAAATTGAATACACAATTTCCATATTTTGAATTTTTGATGTATCAGTTATATTTTGATTTTTGCTTTTACAATAAGAAATTACATCATTTCAATTATTTTCATTTAAAAAATAGGTTTCTGCAAGTGCATCTAGTTCTGAATTATATTTATATTGAACTGGAATGGTAAATGAAATATAGCTATTTATCTCATCTCTTTTATTCATCCCATCTCTTTTAGTTGCTTTTAAAACTGAATATGATGCATTAATATCTTTGATAAACTTATTTTGTTGTGCATATAAAAATTCAATAACAGAATTTGTTATATCACTAATACTTAGTGATTGTGTTGCAATTGCTTGATTGTCTGCAATATTTCATTTTCTTAATGATGCTATTAAAGATCCACCATTGTTAGATCCGCCTGTTGATCCGCTATTGTTAGATCCGCCTGTTGATCCGCCGTTGTTAGATCCGCCATTGTTAGATCCGCCTGTTGATCCGCCGTTGTTAGATCCGCCATTGTTAGATCCGCCTGTTGATCCGCCATTGTTAGATCCGCCATTGTTGGTAGATTGTGAATTAACAATAGATATAGGAACAACTGTTGCTACTACTCCTGCTATAACTGCTGATCCAGCAATTATTGGAATCATAAGTTTTTTAGCCATAATTTAAATCCTCCTCTAAATAATTGAGAAATTAGAAATTGTTTCTCGAGTACTCAAGTTAAGAGATTCTTTGAAAATTAAATATTAATTAATAGTTTTAGAATTAAATATTAATTAATAATAAATCTCTAACAAATAATTATACAACTTTTTTTGATAAATTTGATAAAATTATACTCTTTATAAAATTACCCAAATGAATACCGATAAATAAAAAAACCAGAGATTTCTCACTGGCTGTCCTTGTAAAATAAATAAACAACAAAAAGGGCACTTCAATTTTTATCTAAAAAAGAATTAGAAAAAATTAATTTTATCTTTACATTAATGAATGAATTATCAGATTCTTCAAAACCAAATTACATCCCGAAAATTATGAAAAGATATGAATTTATCTCAAAAGCAACTAATTATTCTATGGAGACAATAAGAAAGATGTTTTTGAAAACTAAAACGTATTGTTATCATAGAATAAAAAATTATTCTTATAAGATCTATTATTATGATGTAAATATTTATCTACTCTTGACTAAATAAGAAAAGAAAAAAATTAAAGAAAATTAGGAATAAATTTCTATTTCATCGTTGATAAAATTTAAATCATGTCCATTATCAATAAGAGAAAAATGAATGAATTGTTAAATTTATCTAATGATCCTAAAATTGAATTAATTGAAGAAACAAAGAAATCTTATAAAATTAAAATTACTGGAGATAAAGATAAAGTGAAAAAATCATCTTTTGAAAATAAAGTATTAGAGTTTATGTCAGATATGACAGAATTTGTTAAAGAACAAAAAGAATTTAATAATTCAGTAGTTGATTTTATAGAAGAACAAAAGGAATTTAATAATTCAGTAGTTGATTTTATAAAAGAACAAAAGGAATTTAATAAAGAACAAAAGGAATTTAATAATTCAGTAGTTGATTTTATAGAAGAACAAAAAGAGTTTAACAAAGAACAAAAAGAATTCAACCATAAAGTTGATCAAAGACTAAGTGTTCTTGAATCTTTTCATAAAGATGATTTTAGAAGAAATACAAATCATAAAAGATAATTTATTTACAAAGACCTAAAGTAATATTTTTTTAATTATACATAATTTGATAGCAAATAAAAAAGCTCCTAGTTGGGTATAAAGTTATCAAATTAAATACCGATAAATAAAAAAACCAGAGATTTCTCTCTAGCTGTCCTTGTAAAATAAATAAAGACAAAAAGGACACTTCAATTTATATTTGAAAAAGAATTAGAAAAAATTAATTTTATCTTTACATTAATGAATGAATTATCAGATTCTTTATAGAATAAAAAATTATTCTTATAAGATCTATTATTATGATGTAAATATTTATCTTTTGCGACTAAATAATAAAAGAAGAAAATTAATAATAGCAAAAGAAGAAAATTAATAATAGCAAAACATCTATTAGTTGCAAAATTAATAAAAGAATAACTAAAATAATGGGTAACAAGACTTTTGCTAAAGCTTTATCAAAGATAATCAAAAATTTATAAAGTAATTTAAAAAAATTAAATTTTTCCTTTTTTTCTTAAAGTTCTCATTGTTTTAGCAGAAACTAAATATGTTACTTTTTTGTTGTTTTCTAAAATAGTAACTTTTTGTAAATTTAAATTAAATTTTCTTCTTGTTGAATTTAAAGCATGTGAACGATAGTTCCCTGACATTGCTTTTTTTAAGGTTATTTGATCTTGTCTTGCCATAATTTCTCTCCTTGTTTATTTTTCAATCTTGGATTATTAATCTATAAATTTTCAATATTTTTTATATGTTCAATATTATATATGAATAATTAAATTTTTAATTTAAAAATTTTATTTCCTATTTTTATATACTCATCAATCTTATTAGCAAAATTTTGAAAAGCTTCTTCATAAAATGATTGATCATCTAAATTTATTCCACACTCTTTTAAAAGATCTATTGGATCTAATGAACAACCTTTTGATAAAAAGTTATCAATATAATCTTTAATTGCAACTTGTCCTTTTTGTTTATATTGATTAAAAAAGAAATTTGCAACTAAATAACCAATAGAGTATTTATAAACATAAAAGTCATAATAATAATGAGGAACCATTATAGATCCATATAATTGATAATCATTGTATTTTCTTTTTTTATTAGTATATTGAGATATTACTGATTGATATATTGCTTTTAAATCATCAAATGTAGAAATAGATTCACCCTTATCTATTTTGTGGTAAATTTCAAATTCATATTCTGATCACATGGTTTGTTGTTTAACCGTTGAAATGAAATCATTTATTTGTTCTGATAAAATATGAAATTTAAATTTATCATCTTGAGATGTTTGTAATAAATAATCATTTAACATTAATTCATTAAATATAGATGCTATTTCAGCAAGAAAAATAGGGTATTGAGATAAATTATAAGGTTGAGTTTTATCTGAAAAATATGAATGTAAAGAATGACCTATTTCATGAGCTAAAGTAGACACAGAAGATAGTTTTCCATCAAAGTTCATTAGAATATATTTTTTATTTATTCCATATGTTTGACCTATTGAATATGCTCCTGATCTTTTATTATCTACAATACAATAATCAATTCAATTTTCTTTAAACATTTTTTGAATAACAGAAATATATTCATTACCCATAGGTTTTAAAGAAGACAAAACAATTTGTTGCATTTGTTCAATTGAATAATTCATTTGCACATTAACAAGTGGTAATAAGTAGTCTCAATTTTTATATTTTTTCTTATATTTAATTTCAAAGAATTTTTTATGATAATATGAAAATTTATCAAAAAGATGTGAATGTTTTTTCACATTTAAATATAACTTTTGTAATAAATCTTCATTCATTTGATCATCAATTATTAACGATTCAATAGAAGAGTTATATTTTCTTTCCAATGCTCAAACAGAGATATTTTTAATATGTTGGTATAGTAATAATGATAAAGAGTTTTTGTGTTTTAAATATGCTTTTATTCAATTTATTTGAGTAGTTTTTCTAATAGATTCATCTTTATTTAGTAATAATTGATTTCTATTTGAAGGATTAATTTTAATTTTTTTATTAGTTTTAGAAATAGCATAACCATAATCCAATTCACTATTAGTTAATATTGAAAAAATATTATAAGCACTAATATCTGCTTGAGAAATTCTTAAAACAAATTGTTCTACTTCATCAGAAAATTTATATTTTTTTTGTTTCAAAAGATACTCAATATCTTTTTTAAATGGCTGAAATTGTTTTAATGCTAATCATTGTTTTAATTTTTTTTCATGTTGAAAAATTCTGACAGTTTCAGATCCTAATTCTTTACTTAATAAAGAACATTGGTAACTAAATTCATTGTTCAATTTATTAAATTTAGGATCAATAATATTTGTAGAAATTTTATTAGAAATATAATTTGAAATTCGATTAAACAAAACTGTTATTTTTACATGGTCTTTTAAATAATTTAAATATGTTTTTTCGTTTTCATATTTACTATCTTTAATTTTAATTTCGTGCCGATATAAATCAAAAAATTCTTTAATTAATTGTTCTATTGTTTTGTTTTCTAAAATATCTTCTAAATCAAAACGATATTTTTGAGGGACATCTGAATATTTTTTATAATGTTTTATTTTCATTTACATTCCTTTTTCACTAGGAATAATATGAACATGAGTATGAAAAACTACTTGTTTAGCTGACGCTTCATTATTAACAATTAATCGAAAACCATCTACATTTAATTTTTTAATTTCTTTAAGAGCTAATTTTCTAGCAATTTTTATTAAATACAACATATCTTTTTCTTTAATAGTTTTAAAGTTTCTTGAATAAACTTTAGGAACTACCAAAAAATGGCCTGGAGCTTTAGGATTAATATCATAAAAAGCTATAACTCTTTTGTTTTCAAAAAGAATTTTAGCATCTGCTTTTTTATCAATTATTTGTTGAAAAATTGTTTCCATAATTTAATATATTATTCCCGCATCCCGACGATCATTGTCTGTTTTTTTAGTTAAGCCTAAAGATGAAACTAAAGAAGATATTTCATATGATTTTGCTTCCACATTATAATTATTGAATAAATAAAAATCTTGAATATTAGTAAATAAATTAGAATCTGATAAAACAAAGAAATAAACTAATTTTTGTTGTTTTTCAACTGTATTTCAAGGGGTATTTTCAAATGTTCAATATCCTTTACTATATCAATTGTTTCCTCCAATCGATATTGATTCACTTCCTTGTCATAATGGTAAAAATCTTAAATAATAACTAATTCCCAATGATGTAGAATTATCAAATATTTTAATTCCTACTTGAGAATCAGAACCTGAAAATTGATATTGTTTTGCAAATGGATTTTGTTGACTTGATTCATTATTTCCTCAATTAGATATTGTAAAGTTATAATCAAATGAATGTTTTGTGCTTGGTGAACCATTTTTGTTTTGGAATGAATAAGTAAATGCAATAACAATTTCTTTTTCTTCTCCTTTAGCTGGTAAATAAGAAATCGAATTAATTTTTAGTTCTTGAGTAATATTGACATTTACTGATTGAAACACATTATTTGTTGGTGTTATGGTTTTATTATCTCATACAACATCTAAATCATTTATTATAATTGAATGAGATTTTTTACTTGTAGATGTTGATTTAATATTAATGCTTGGAATAGATAATTTATTAGTATTTGATTGAGTAGCATTATATTTTAAAATTTCTTTAATTGCATTTAGTTCAGTAAATGAAAATAACATGCTTGTTGTTGAATCAAATAATCCACCTTTATTATCTCCAAACATTTTTAAATTATCAATATTAGAAGATAAATCTCCTCCTTGATCTGCATTAGCATTAAATTGACAACTATTAAATGCTTGTAATTTTGATATTTGATTAGTTGTATCTTCAGTTGAATCTGGAGCTAATATAGTAGATAATTGTGTATCCTTAGTTGTTGATAAGTTATTAAAGTCTGTGATTGTAGAAATAATAGAAGGAGATAGTGTGCTTGTGGTGTAATCTTCTGCTGCATAAGATCATAATAATTGAGGACTATTTTCTATCATATATTTTTTAAGCATAAAAGTAGAAAAGTCATTTTTTGGTCCTACATATGCTTGTGTATTAATATAATCTACAGATGACATATTTCTAGTCATTTTATTGTAGTTAGTTCCATTTTTAATTAATTGTTCTGTAGAATGTAAGAAATACATTTCACTAATTAATAATTTCAATACATTTTGATAAACTAATGTCCCTCTAGTTGACATTAAGATTTTAAAATCATCTTCTATTATTAATGCACTATTAGTTGAATCTAATCCTGTATATTTTAAACCTGGATTAAAATCTTGAATTGTTAATAAAGTACTTGTATTTTTTGATGAATAAATTGGAATTATTGTATTTAATTCTTGAGATTTTCATGCATTAGCTTTTTCAATAAAATATACTATTGGATTTGTTTTTGTTTCACTATCGCTAGTAGTTTCACTAATTGTAGATTTAAATGAAATATAAAACTTATAAGCTTCTTTAACTAAATTTTCAAATGTAGTTTTTTGTTGTTCTGTTAAAGTTCCATAAACAACATTATTACCTATTTTTGTTTCTTTAGTAATTGGTGTAGATGAGGTGTTTGTAGTTGTTGGTCAAGATAAATTTAATAAATAGTAATTTAAAGTATTTTGAACATTTGATGTTGTTTCTAAACTCTCATTTTGTGCTGCTATAGACTTAGCATATAAGCTAGTAAAAGTAGAAGTTAATCAATTATCCATTAAAGTGTTTTTGGCAGCTTCTGAAGATAGTAATTCAATTTGAGCAGGACGATCAATATCACCTGTTGGTAATACAGCACAAGATGTTGCTAAAAATGGAGAAGCTATAAATGAAGCAGGAATTAATAAAGAAGCAAAAGTCCTTTTAAACATTTTCTTTATCACTATTTACCTCCTTTAATATCACTTCTAGTAGTTTTATTTTCATTAGGTCTTATTAAATTTGTTAATTTTAAGATAAATGTCCCTGATATAGAATCAATAGTTTTAATTACAGCACTATCACCATATTTAGATAATGTTTGGAAAATTGCAATGTTTTCATTATTTGTTGAATCACTAAATGTAGCAAAATCATAAGTTCTTTTTGATTCTACAATTGTTGAAATAGAAGTAGGAATTTGAACTTGAATTTGTGTAATAGTGTCATTTAATGTTAAATTTCATTTTAAATTAACATATTTGTAAAATTCATTATAAATTGATTCAGATTCAGTTTTAGCAGTTGCTTCATTTTTACCACCATTTGTGATTAATTCTTGTTTAATTGCTTCTTTAAATTTAGTTACATTTTGAGTATTGCTTAATAAATCCAAAATAATTAAATTATCATCACTTAATTTACCAAATACTGTAGCTACATCATAATATGTAGAAGCTTCTGAAGCTTCACCTTTATTAATTGTGTTATTTAAATCACTAATAGCCATATTTTTAAAATCATCTGAAGTAAAACTATCAACTTTTTTAGTAAATATTTTTATTCCATCAGCAGATACATATAAGTATGTTCCAGGTTTATTATTTGAAGTATTAGGAGCTGATAATTCATATAAAGTTCAATAACCTACTTGATTTTGAAATAAACTATTTGTTAAATAATTACTTTTAATATTTGCTGTATCACCTATTAAAATACAATTTAACAATTGACCCAAGAATGTAAAATCATTTGTTCCTAATGCTGAAATTGCATTTGTTAATTGTGTATTAAAATCATTAGGATTAATTGCATTTTTAAATTCAAAAGTATTTTCAGTAAAGTTTGATTGAATTAATTTAGCTAATGTTTTTAATTGGCTTGATGCAGTTTTAGTGCCATAATTTAAATTATTTCAATTAGTTTGAACATAAGAATAATTAGTAAAAGTAATTTCATTTGTTGCGCTTGTTGCTATTGAAAATAACAATTTCATAAATATTGAAATAGGGTCACTAGGATTTGGTGTTGTAGATGTTGATGAATTTTTATTTTTATAAATTGAAAATAATGAATTATCTGTATTAGTATCTGTTATTCCTGTATCAGAAGAAGATATTGCAGCTGTTGCAAACATATCTAAAGCTGATTCTTTATAAATTAAAGATGATAAATCTGAAATTTTTGAAGATCCTAAAACATTATTATCTGTAGCAAAAGTTTTAACTAATAAATTATCTTTTTCATTTTCTAATGCATTTGCATCATTAGGATCATTAGATGTATTAATAACATTAGCACCTTTAAAAGAAGTTAATCTACTAATAGGAGCAAAATTTGAAAATGTTTGATTTGAATTTACTATTTGAACTGTAAATAATGAAGTTAGAGCTTCAGAAGTTATTTGGAAAGCTGAAGCATTAGATTCTCCCGGAGTAATTCCTGTTATTGTAAAACTTGATATTAAACCTAAATTAAAGTATTTATTTAATAAAGTGATTAAAGGATTATCTGATTTAGTTGAAGGATTAGTGCTTGTTATTTTAGTAAATGGGTTTCTAAAGCTTGTTGAATAAGATTTAGTTTCAAAAACGGCAATTTGAGTATTGTTAGTAGAATTTATATTTTTAGGTTGCACAACATTTTCATTTGGTGTTAAATATGCTTTTCATATATTAATAGCTTCTTGTTTATTAATAGTTTTCTTTGAACCATCATTTGATGTATAGTCTATTGAGAAATCATCAATTTGCAAGGTACCTGAAGCGAATTGTAAATCAGTAAAGTTTCAAGAATCTGAAGTAATAGAAGCACCTAAATATCTTGCTAATGCAGAGCTTTTTATTTTTTGAGTAACCATATATGCAATAGCTTTTTCTTCTAGTGCAGGTATTGAGGAAGTATTTGCATTTTCGGTTGATTGAGGTCCATAAATAGAATTTGTTTGTAATTCGTTTAATCAATTATTTAATCAATTTTGACCATTATAACCAAAAGCTTTTTCAAAAGTTTTTTTATTATCTTCTAAAATTTTTCTTTGTTCATCTTTAATTTCTGAAAAAGTTTTGTCTAAACTTCCACCAAATTTAGATATATCAGGATTTGCATTATGAATTTTAAAATAAATGGCTTTAAATTTTAAATAAGCTTCTCTTTCTTCATTATATAAATCTTCTAAAACATTTTCATAGAAAATATCATCTCATTTTTGAAAAATAGTAACATTTGTTTTTACAGCATTTACTCTTTCTTCAAATTCTTGATAAGTAACTTCAACTTGTTGATTTGTTATTGGATCTTTATATGTATAAAGAACTTCACCTGAAGCATAAGGTCTATTTAATGCAACTGTACAAGAAGAAAGAGATCATGGAACTGCAATTCCAACTGTCGTTACAGCTAAAACCGCTCCAGCAATAGTTCATTTAGCTCATTTTGATTTTGGGTTTTTTTCAGCATACCCATATTCAATAGAACTATCTGTATTTAAATTAGAAAAAAATGAAGAAGCAGATCTTTTATTTTTATTATCTTTGTTTTTTCTTTCTTTTTGTTTATCTGACATAATACTCCTTCACTATTCTTTATTTATTAGATTTTATTTAAAAATATAATAATAAATAAGAATTTGGAAATTTACTAATAAATTTTACCATATCAATTATTTATTTTAATTTATAAAATTACCAATTTCAATACCGATAATTCCTTGTATTTCATAATTTTACAATATTTATCAAAGTTGAAATATTCGGTGGGTGTCTTTCTTTTCTAATAATTTAAAGTATTTTTGTAGCTCTTCTTGAGTAACGGTGGTTCCCAATTTGTATTTACTAGTATTTTGTAAATAAGTTTCTGCATTAATTACAAGTGCAATTAGATCACAATCATCTTGGGTTAAATTTTTGAAAGATTTGCCTTTTGGAATAAATTTTCTTATTTGCTTATGTTTTTGTTCAATTGAACCTTTTTGTCAAGAAGAATATGGATTAGTAGAAAATCATGGAATATTTAATTTAACTAGGTCATAATTTTCAGTTCCATTGTCTGATGTAATCGATTTGATTTCTTGATTCATATTTTCGATGTTATTTTCTACTGCTTTTAAAAATTCATCACTTTGTTTATTTTCATAAATAGTTATGGATAATCTTCTAGATTTTCGATCAATCATTGTAGAAAGATATTTATTATCAGTTTTAGTTCCTTCTACAGTATCTACTTCAACATCACCATATCTAATTCTTTTATTGATAATTTCATCTCTTTGATCAATGGGTATTGCAATTACTCTTTTGCCTATTTTATGGGGTTTTTTATAGTATTTACCATGCTTTAGGTATGGAAATATTCTTAATGTTACTCCACTCATTTTATTTTGCCTAATTAAGTGATATAAATGCTTTGGAGAATAATATAATCCTAATTTCTCTTTGATTATCTTGGATAAAGTTTTTGCAGAAGTTTTGTTACCCGTTGCTTTAGCTACTGTTCTTATCAATTTAGCAACTTCTAAGTGTTTAGATAAGCAATTTTGTTGTTTTATTATTTCTAATTTTTTTCTCTTATTATTTAATCTATTAAGATAAATATTTGAATCATAATAATATAGTTTATAAGAATAATTTTTTATTTTTTTATAACAATAAGTTTTAGTTTTAAAAAGCATTTTTCTAATTGTTTCAACAGAATAATTTGTTGCTTTTGAGATGAATTCATATCTTTTCATCATTTTTGGAATAAAGTTTTCTTGAGAAGAATCAGATATTTGATTCATTAATGCAAAAATTAAATTAATTTTTTCTAATTCTTTTTCAAATATAAATTGAAGTTTCATATAATTTAGTTGTCCTTTTCGGTTTTTTTATATTTTACAAGGACAGCCAGGGAGAAATCTCTGGTTTTTTATTTATCGGTATTTAATTTGGTAAATTTATAATTTATTTTAATTTGTAAATATAATATAATGTTTTTATGAATAGTGCTAATGAAAACAATGAAAAAATTTTGGCTATTTTTCATAATAAATGTGAAGAATTAGGACTTTGATACTCTTTGTCAAATTTATCTTTATTAAAAACAAAATCTGATGCTGTTAAAAATGATAATAATATTGTTGAAGTAATGATGAAAATTGAGGATTATAATCAATTTTTAAAAGTTAATCATGATCATTTAATTGATAATTTAACAAGAAATGATTATTATTATACCTCTCCATTTTTTTTTATAGAAGATTTGTCTTCGATTATTAAAATCAATTTAATTATTAGAGCTAATGTAAAAAAAACTGAAAAAATTTATACTAGAAAAAATTTGTTAAGACAAAAAATAGGATATTATAAATCAATAAAAAAAGCAAAGAATTTTATTTCATTTTGCAATAAGTTATGATTTGGCTTTTTTAATTGGTTTTATAGTTATTTAACTTGATATGAAATAAGTTCTAATATTTATGACAATGAAAATTTTCAAGGATATTTTGTTGTAGATTCTTTTCAATTAAATGTAAATCTTAATTGAATCCCTTCTTTAACAATGAAAAGAATTCCAGTTCAATATGGAAATATTACAACATATCTACCAGAAGAGTGGGAAGTATTATTAATTAAAAGATATGGTGCAGATTGAAAAGAAAATCCTATTTTAGAAAGAAAAATGAAATTTAATTTTATTTTTGATGATTTTATTAAGCATTAACTTCTTTAGGAATAGTAACAAATTTTAAATCATCTAAATATTGAATTGAGATGCAAACATAAGGACTTCTTCTTTTTGTTTTGTAAAAATAACTTTTAACTCTTTCTTGAATATATTTTTTCAATTTAGAAGAAGTTCAATCATTAGAATTTTTTATTGTAAATAAAACTAAACCATGGACTATTCTTCTAATATCACTTATGATGTCTGTAGAAGATTTTACATATAGTGTTCCTCTTGTGATAATTTTTGTTCTACCTACAATATCTGCTTTTTCTTTATCAATTAATAAAGAAATATAAACAAATCCATTTTCTCCTAATTGCTCTCTTTCATTAATTAATTTAGTATTTTTAGCAGAAGCAATTTCACCGTCAATATAAATAGGATTTGAAACTATTTTGTCATTAGTTTTAAAAATCTTTCTATCAAGCATTTCATAAACTTCACCATGAGATGCTATAACAATATTATCAGGATTTACACCGGCTTTTTCGGCAGTTCTTCCATGAACCACTGACATTCTAAATTCTCCATGATATGGAAAAAAATATGTTGGTTTAGTTAATTCAAAAATTTTTCTATGTTCTTCTTGATAAGCATGACCTGAAGTATGTAAATAACCATCGATTTTATTTTCTTTAATGTTGGCTCCTAATTTATATAAATCATTAATTAATAGTTCTATTTTTATTCTATTTCCTGGAATAGGAGAAGAAGAGAAAATTATTAAGTCATTATGTTTAATACTAATTTGTGGATGTTTGCCTTCCGCCATTTTAGCAAGACCTGCTAATGCTTCTCCTTGAGAACCAGTTGTTAAAATTAATAATTCATTATCATCATATTTTGATACATGTTTTTTATCAATAAAAATAGAATCATCTACATCAATGTATCCTAATTGTCTTGCTATATTAATTCCGTTAACCATTGAATGTCCAAAAGCAACAACTTTTTTATTCATTTCTTGAGCTATTTTAATAATTGCACTAATTCTTGACATATTTGAAGCAAAAGCTGTAATGATAATCTTTTTAGGAGCTTGCTCCATATATTCACGAATCGCTTTTAAAATATCTTTTTCACTTGGTGAATGATAAGGTCTCATGGCATTAGTAGAATCTGAAAATAAAACTGTTAAATCTTCTTGGCCAATTTGTTCTAATTTCGTAAAATCTGGATATGAACCTATCGGAGTATAATCAATTCTAAAATCTCCTGTAAAAAACATAGAACCATTTCTATTAGTAAATCTAATTCCATAAGCATCAGGAATAGAATGTTGAGCTGATCAAAAATCAACTTTCATATCGCCAAAAGTTAAAACTAAATTTTTGTCAATCTCTATTCATTCAATGTTAGTTTTAATTTTTCTTTCATCTAATTTAAATTTAATGTAAGAAATTCCTACTGATGGAGCAACAATTCTTTTAATATTACAATTTTGAACTAAATATGCTATTCCACCCATATGATCTTCGTGACCATGTGTTAAAAATAACCCTTGAATTCTTTCTTCATTATCAATTAAATATTGGTAGTCCGGAATTATTCCTTTAATACCTGTTAAAGATCCATTAGCAAATTGAATTCCGGCATCAACAATAAATATTTGATCATCATGTTCAATAACAGCTGTGGATTTACCTATTTCTTGAAATCCACCTAAACCAAAAAATCTAGTTCCTTTTTTATTCATAAAAATCCTTATATTAAATTTATAATTATTATTAATTTGTGATGTATGTTTAATTCTTAAACATTTATTAACATCATATTATATAAAAATTTTGTAATAATAAAATAATAAATTTTAAATAATTATTCATTGTATGAATTAATTAACTCTTTTGCTTTTGCAAGTTCTACACTAAAGAATGAAGTAACTCCTCTTTTTTGCATTGTTGCACCAAAAAGAGCATCTACACGTGACATTGTTCCATGACGGTGAGTAATAACAATAAATTGAGTATCTTGTTTCAATTTTTGTAAAAATTCTGCAAAACGAACAACATTAGCTTCATCTAAAGCTGCTTCCACTTCATCTAAGATACATAATGGTAATGGTTTTGCTTTAATAATTGCAAATAATAATGAAATTGCTATTAAAGATTTTTCTCCACCTGAGAATAATTTTAAATTTTGAATTGATTTTCCTGGAGGTTGTGCTTTAATATCTATTCCAGATTCTAAAGGATCGTTTGAATCTAATAAGAATATTCTTGCTTCTCCTCCTCCAAACATTTCTTTAAATACTAGATTAAATTCTTCATTAACAATATCCATTGTGTTGTTAATTCTAGAAATAATTATTTTATCCATCTCGGCAATTGCTTCATTAATAATTCTTTTAGCTTCTTCCAACTCTACTTTATCTTTGTAAATATCATTATGTCTTTCTTTAATTTCTTGATACATTTGAATTGCATCTAGATTAACATTTCCTAATTCTGAAATTTCAGTTTTCAATGTAGATACAATTTGTCTTGATTCTTCAATTGATTTAGTTAATTTGAAATTCTCTCTTGCTGAATCAAATGTTAAATGATAATGTTCAGACAATCTCTTATTAGCATCATTAATGTAGAAATCCGCTTTTGTTTTTTCAGTTGCTTTGTCTGAAAAAGATTCAATTATTAATCTTAAAGATTTTTCTAATTCTTTTTTAGATTTTTGTAATTGATTGATTACATTAGTTAATTGTTCTAATTTATCTTTTTTAGATTTAATTGTTGCACTTAATGATGATTTTTTATCACGGTAATTATTTAATTCAACATCTATTGATTGAATATTACTTTCTTTAAATTTTTCTTGTGAATGAGATTCATAATCAATTTTTAAAGAAGAAAATTTTTCCTTAATACTAATTAGTTTTTCATTATTTTTTACAAATTCTATAGTTAATTGGTCTATATATGATTGTCTTTCTCCTTTTAGACTTTCTAATTTAGATATATCTTGAGAAGCCAATAAAACAATTTCTTCTAATTGAGGAATAATATTTTTAATTTGTTCTATTTGATTTTCAATTCCTAAAATATTAGAATTTTGTTTAGTTCCACCAGTCATAATACCACCAGGTCTAATTAAATCTCCATCTAATGAAACTACTAAATATTTTTTATCAACTAAATGAGAAATCTCATTTGCAATTTTAATATCTTCTACAACAATTACATTGCCTAGCAAGAAATTAACAAGTACATCAAATTTTGGGTCTATCGAAACTAAATCTGATGCTATACCAATAAACCCTGAGTGAGTTCTTATTTTAACTAGATATTCTGATTTAATTTCTTTAGAACTAATCGAAGATAGAGGAATAAAGGTTGCTCTACCTCCATTGTTATCTTTTAAAAATTCAATAATTTTTACTGCTGTTTCTGAATCTTCTACAACAATATGTTGTACTGCATTTTGCAAAATAGAATCCATTGCTAAAATATATTTTTCTGGGATAGAAATTAAATCAGCAACTGTACCAAACATTTTATTTTTAAATAAAGTTCCATTATCTAATACAGTTTTTGTTCCTTTAAATAAATTTGATTTAGAATCTTTATAATCATTTAAAACATCTAATTTAGATTTTGCTTTCATTAATTTTGTTTTTGATGAATTTTCTCTCATTCTTAATTCAGCAACCTGCATCTCTATTTTTTCTATTTCTCTTCTTTTAATTCCAAGTTCTTCAGATGTTTTATCTTTTCATGATTCTAAATGATTAATTTGAGATGATAAAGACTCTAATTCTTTTTTTAATGCATTAATTCTTTCATGAGATGCTGTAGAAATTTGACCAGAAATAATCATTTCTCTTCTCATCTCTTCATTTTTAAATTGAATTTCTAATGCTTGTAATTTTTCATTAATTTGATCTAATTCTTTAGATAATTCAATTACTTCTTCATCTAAATTCTTTTTATATTCCAAATTATCATTTAATTTTTGTTCATCAATTTGAATTTTTTGTTCTAAGTCTTCTTTTGTTTCTTGAAAACCATCAATTTCATTTTTTAAAATTTCTACTCTTTCTTTGTAATGTAATAAATCATTAACTAACAGAGCAACTTCTACTTCTTTTAATTCATTTGATTTAGCAATATAAATCTGAGCTTTTTCAGATTGTTTTTCTAATGGTTTTAATTGTTTTTCTAATTCTTCTACAACAGTATTAACTTTATCTAAAGTTTCAGTAGTTTTTTCTAGTTTTCTTAAAGCTTCTACTTTTTTAGATTTATATTTTGATGTTCCTGCTGCATCTTCAATTATTCCCCTTCTTTGTTCAGGAGTTGCTTGAGCAATATCACTAACTGTACCTTGAGATATTATTGCTAAAGAAGATTTTGATATTCCAGATTCATATGCAATATCTCTAATATCTTTAAATCTAACAACTTGATCATTAATGAAATAAGTATTATTTCCCTTACCTCTTTCTAAAACTCTAGAAATAGTAAATATTTTATGAGGAATTGAAACTTCACCATCACTATTATCAAAAGTTAGAGTCACTATAGATTTATCCATAGGTTTTTCTGTTTTAGAACCTGAAAAGATAACATCATCCATTGTATCTCCACGAAGAGCTTTGGATGATTGTTCACCTAATACTCATCTAATAGCATCATTAATGTTAGATTTACCAGACCCATTAGGACCTACTATTCCAACAACACCACCATCAAATGACAATGAAATTTTATCTGCAAATGATTTAAATCCTTCAGCTTCTACTTTAATCAGCTTCATATTGCCCCTCATTAAATATTTCTTTTTATTTTAATAAATAATTATAAACAATTAAAAATTAAATCATTTATTAACTTATAATAAATATTTTTTATATTATTATATATAAACATATTATGATTAAATATTCAATTATTATTCCTCATTTTAATAGACCTGATCTTATTATCAATGGAATTAATTCTTTTAAGAATTTAAAAGATAAAGAAATAATAATCATTGATGCAATGTCAAGTCATGAAAACATTGAAAAATTACAAAATAATTTAAAGTTAATTGATTCACAACAAAATATAAATTTAATTTTATCTAATGAAAGATTAAGCAATTCATCAGCAAGAAACAAAGGTCTTTCTTTAGCAAAAGGAAAATGAGTTTACTTTATTGATGATGATGATGAAGCTAGAGAGAAATTTATTAAGTTTTTAAATAAAGACAAATTAAAACCAAAATATGATTTTTACAGATTTCCCAATATTGAAAAAAAGAATAAAAAATTTAAATCAATTATTCTTAAAATATCTCCTTGAAATAATAGATATTCTACTCAAGTTTCTACGTTTTTATTTAATAAAGATTTTTTATTAAAAAAGGATATTTGCTTTAATCCTCGTTATTGTTATGCTGAAGATCGTTTTTTTATAATGGTTTTATTTAGTCAATCAAATGTTAAACATAAATATATTCATATTTTTTCTTTTGATTATAATATTTTTTCTTCAATTAATAGTTTGATGAGAAAAGAATATTTAACTCCAAAAGACAATTTAGAAATAATTGATGCTATATTAGCATCTAATTATAAAAATAAAAAAGCAATTAGTTTGGAAATTTTACTATCTGATTTTTTTTCGTTATTTTTGAAAAAAATGTATAAGAATAAAAGTGAGTCATTAAAAATATATAAAGAATATATGAAAAAAATATCTCCTGGGATAATTACTTGAATAAAGTTGGATGCAGCATCTAAATGTTTATATTTTTTATATTTAATTAAAAGTATTAAAAAATCTTAATGTATCATTATATTATGATTAAATATTCAATTATTATTCCTCATTTTAATAGACCTGATCTTATTATCAATGGGATTAATTCTTTTAAGAATTTAAAAGATTAAGAAATAATAATTATTGATGCAATGTCAAGTGATGAAAATATTGAAAAATTACAAAGTAATTTAAAACTAATTGAACATGAACAAAATGTAAATCTAGTTTTATCTAATAAAAGATTAAATCTTTCATCAGCAAGAAATAAAGGTCTTTCTTTAGCAAAAGGAAAATGAGTTTACTTTATTGATGATGATGATGAAGCAAGAGAGAAATTTATTAAGTTTTTAAATAAAGACAAATTAAAATCAAAATATGATTTTTATAGATTTCCTAATATTGAAAAAAAGAATAAAAAATTTAAATCAATTATTATCAAAATATCTCCTTGAAATAATAGGTATTCCCCTCAAGTTTCTACATTTTTGTTTAATAAAGATTTTTTAATAAAAAATAATATTTGCTTTAATCCTTCTTGTTCTTATGCAGAAGATCGTTTTTTTATAATGGTTTTATTTAGTCAATCAAATGTTAAACATAAATATATTCATATTTTTTCTTTTGATTATAATATTTTTACTCATATAAATAGTTTAGTAAGAAGAAAACATAAAACTCCAAAATATAATTTACAAATAATAGATACTATATTGGAAACAAATTATAAAAATATAAAAGTTATTAGTTTAGAAATTTTATTATCTGATTTTTATTCATTATTTTTAAAAAAAATGTATGAAGATAAAGAGGAATCTTTAAAAATATATAAAGAATATATGAAAAAAATATCTCCTGGGATAATTACTTGAATAAAGTTAGATGAAGCTTCTAAATGTTTATATTTTTTATATTTAATTAAAAGTATTAAAAAATCTTAATATATCAATATCATTATATTATGATTAAATATTCAATTATTATTCCTCATTTTAATAGACCCGATCTTATTGTCAATGGGATTAATTCTTTTAAGAATTTAAAAGATAAAGAAATAATAATTATTGATGCAATGTCAAGTTATCAAAATATTGAAAAATTACAAAATAATTTAAAACTAATTGAATAAGAACAAAATATAAATTTAATTTTATCTAATGAAAGATTAAGCAATTCATCAGCAAGAAACAAAGGTCTTTCTTTAGCAAAAGGAAAATGAGTTTACTTTATTGATGATGATGAAACAAGAGAGAAATTTATTAAGTTTTTAAATAAAGACAAATTAAAACCAAAATATGATTTTTATAGATTTCCTAATATTAAAAAAAAGAATAAAAAATTTAAATCAATTATTATCAAAATATTTCCATGAAATAATAGATATTCCCCTCAAGTTTCTATGTTTTTTTAACAAAGATTTTTTAATAAAAAATAATATTCATTTTAATGATCTCTTTAATTATGGTGAAGATCTTTTTTTGTAATGACTTTATTAAATATAGAAAAAATTAAATATAGATATCTTCACATGTTTGCTTTTAACTATAATGTGTTTTCTCATGTTAAATCTATAGTCAGAAACCAACATTTAAATTGCAAATCAAATTTAGAAATAATTGATGCTATATTAGCATCTAATTATAAAAATAAAAAGTTTTTAGTTTAGAAATATTAGTATCAGATTTTAATTCTAAATTTTTACATAATTTATATATAAATAAAGAAGAATCATTAAAAATATATAATGAATATTTCAAAAAAATTTCTCCTAGTTTTAAAACATGATTAAAAATGGATATTGGATTGAAATTCTCTTATTTTTCTTTTTTAGTTAAAAAATAAGAAGTTTCTATTTCTAATTTTTTTCTTGATTTTAGCTTGATTCAAATATAAGGGAAGAATATAATGCAAAATTTGTCTCAATATCATTTTTTTCATCAAGTTCCTATTTTAGTTCATTTATTTTTTTCAAATTTTATTGCTTGCTCATGAAAAAAACTTGCTGCATTTTTCGTTTCATTCAAATCTTTATTTTTATTTTGTTTCAATCAAGACCCAAATCCATTATATTTCAAAATACTATTATCATTTAATGGATCAATATCTCTTGCATCAAAGAAAAAAATATTTTTAATATTTTCTTTTTTAGATTTTCATAAAAATATTGACATAATACTAGGAGCTATAAATATTGAATAATTCGTTAGATGTGGAAAAAAATAATAAAAATTCAAAGAATCATAAAGAATATTTTTATTTTTATTATTTAAATATATAAAACCAGACCAAATCCTATGAGGTTTTTCTTTAATAAGAATGTTATTATTATTCTCAATTAATGAAACTAACTCATTTAATCTTTCTTCATTAAATACAGTTTTTGAATCAATATAAATATTTTTGTTTTGATCATCATCATTGCCTAAGACTAGCATTTTATATAACCTTCATATATCAGAGCAAAAAGAAAAATTTTTTCTTTCGAAATTTATAGAATAAAATTTAAATTTTTCTAATAAATATTCATGTTCTTCTTTAGTTGGTCCTAAATGAAATTTTATGTTTTTATTTAATTTTTCAATTCTAGAAAAATATTCCTCAATTTTCTTTTTTTGTTCTTCGTTTCCTAATCAATAACTATAAAAATTAATCATTTTCAATAACTCCTTTAATTCTGTTCATAGATATAATAGCCTCTTTGATACCTTGCATTCCTTTTCCGGAATTTTTAATTCCGCCAAAAGGAAAAATATCCGGGCCTCTTGATGGGCTTTGATTAATATTGACTGTTACTACATCTAATGATTTTGCAATTTTGTTTGCTAATTCAATATCTTCAGTATATATAGATGCTTGTAAACCATATTCAGATTCATTATTAATTTCTATTGCTGATTCAATAGATTTAAAACTAATAATTGGTAAAACAGGCCCAAATTGTTCTTCATAATAAATTTTACAATTTGAGTTTACATTATATAAAACTATTGGAGCCAGAATATTATTATTAATTAATCTAATATTTTGATCTGTTAAAGCACCTTTTTGTAAAGCATCTAGCAATAGATGTAAATTATATTTAATAGAATTTGCGCTAATCATTTCAGTAACATCAAAATTTCCTTCACTAGCTGATCCTACTGTTAATTTATTAATTTCATAGTTAATTGCATCAACTAATTTATAAGCTACTTTATCATCAACTAAAACTCTTTTAATGCCTGTGCATCTTTGGCCATTGTATAAAAAAGCCCCTTTAACAATGTTCGCTGCTGTTTTAGCTATATCAGCATCTTTTAAAACAATTGCAGCATCTTTACCACCCAATTCTAATGAAACTGGAATTAAAGGATTTAATTGAGATATCCTTTTACCCACACTTGTAGAACCAGTAAAAGTAATCATGTTTATATCTGAATTTTCTATTAATCAATCACCTACTTCAGAACCTTTTCCAATAACACAACTAACTTCACCATTTTTAAAACCTGATTCATATAATAATAAACTAATAAAAGCTCCTAAACAAGATCCTTGAGTTGCTGGTTTATAAACTACTACATTACCTGAAATAAGAGCAGGAGCTAATTTAGTCATCAATAAATTTAAAGGATAATTAAATGGACTAATTGCTAGTACTACACCTAAAGGTTCATAATAAAATTTACCTGTTTTCCCTTTAATATTATGAACATTGCTATCGATAATCATTGGTTGCTTATTAATCATTTTTTCATATTCATCAATAGTTAATTTGATATAGTCAATTGTTCTTTCAATTTCTTTAATAGCATCTCTTTTGCTTTTGGCTATTTCTTGCACAATTAAATTAGAAATTTCATCTCAATTTTTATTTAATAATTCACAAAAATTTAATAATTTGTTTTTTCTAGATTCAAATGATGTATTTTTGTAAATAGCAAAAGCTTCTTTTGCTTCATGACAAATTTTATCTATTTGATATTTATTTTTTACTCTCGGAATTGATCCAATGATTTGATTATTAATAGGAGAGAAAATTTGAATAGAATCATTAAAATCATCTCTTATTTCTTTTCCTACTAATACTTTAAATAGTTTTGGTTGCATATTTTACTTAATATCAATTTTACTATTTATTTTAAAAAATAATCTTTCTATATTATTGTTAATTGCTTTTTCTTCTAATCCTTGTAGTAAATCCAATTCTTCTTCTAATGCTTGAGCAACATCGATAGATGGTTTTGTTGCAGGATGATTAGGAGCAAATAGTTCACATGTTTCACAAGCTTTTATAGTAGAAATAGGAAATAAATTAAATTTTTCTGACTTGCTTATTATTTCTATTTTATCTAATGTCAATAAAGGTTGATAAACAGGAAGTAAAGATTGATTATGAATAACATGAATTGCTTCCATAGTTTGAGAAGCAACTTGAGCTAAATTTTCTCCATTAGATATACCTAAACAATGAGTTTTTAATGCTATTGAGCTAGCTATTCGATAAAAACTTCTTCTCATTAAAACAATTTTGTATTTTTGATTTGATGTTAAACCAATATAATTCATTATTTCTGTGTAATTAAATAAATATAAAGTAGATTTAATTTGATATTTTGTGATTAAGTCAACAATTAATTTTAATTTTTTTATTGTTGTCTCATCTGTATGTGGAGGAGAAATGAAAGCTAAAAAATCTACTTGCACACCTCTTTTAATCATTTCTAAAGCTGCTACAGGAGAATCAATTCCTCCAGATAATAAATGGATTGTTTTGCCCGACACACCAACTGGCAATCCTCCTAATCCTTTAATTTTTTCCCAAAAAATATATGAAAAGTTTTTATGAATTTCTATATTTACTTCTATATCAGGATCTTTCACTTTTACTGTTAAGTGCTTGTTATTTTTTAAAACAAAATTCCCTAAGTGAATGTTTAAGTCTAAAGAAGATAATGGAAAATCTTTTCATTTTCTTCTACTATTAATTTTGAAATTCTTATGTGGAGCAAAATCAATTTTTTGAATTAATTTCTCAATTTCATCTAAATTAGAATTTAATTGAAAAACAGGAGAATATGAAGAAATACCAAATACATAGTTTAAATTATTTAAATTTTCTATTGAATATGGAATAAAAATTCTATCAATCATTATATCTATATGTTTTAAATCAACATTGCATATTTTGCTAATGTTAGATGCAAGTTTTCTGACAAAAGTCATTTTATTGTTTCCTTTTAAAGATAATTCTCCAAATCTAATTAAAATCTTTTCATACTTCATAATTCTAGTTTTGTCTCCTATTAGTATTATTATTAATATAATTTTTAAAAATATATCTTATTAAAAATTCCAACCCTTCTAAATATTGTCCAACACTTAACATTTTTTCACTTTCTAAAACAACTTTGTGAAATACTTCATCAACAAATTGATAGTAACTATATTTTGTATTTATTAAACTAAATACTTGTGTTATTGTAGATTTTTTTACTACTGTATTTAAAAATGTAACAACTAAATCAAATAGTGTTTTTACATATATTTCAATTTTTGATTCTCTTGTTCTTTCATTATTAGAAATAATAATTAAATCAATTTTCTTTTTTATATCTTCTATTTGATAAATTAAATTTTTATCATTATCAGATAATATAATGTCATTTCTCTTTATTTTGGAAAGACCAATAATGTATGTTTTAGATAAATTAAAATACTTCAAAATGGGATTGGAAGCATTTGCATAAAAAATGTCAATCCTTTTTTCTATTTGATTGCATGTGTCAATAAATGATGATATAGATAAAAAAATTTTTTTATACAATCCTTGTTTAGATGAATAAGATGAATTAGGACTATCTACAATTTCTGTATATTCTTTTATAAAACTTTGAATATTATTGTTTAAAGATACTAATTCACTATGATCATTATCTAAACTTCAATAGAACATTTTATCAATAGTACTAATTTTGTCAATTTCTTTTTTCAATTCAGAATGTTTATTGTTAATAATGCTTAAGTATTTTTGAATATGTTCTAAGTTGTATTGTTTTATAAAAAAATATGCTTTTAATTCTTTATCAACTAAATTAAACAAATCATATTTATTTCTCAATAAAGCTTTTAAATTCTCTTTTGTATTTGGTACATCTAATTGAAAAAATGACTCTTTTGTAACTTTTGTTAATTCTTGAACATTTTGAATATATCCTGCAACATTTAAATTATCAAAATTAATTGTTGTAGTTTGTTTTAATTTTTCAATGTGTCGAAGTAATTGTTTATATCCCTGCATTTTAAAAATTCTATTTTTAAAGCTCTCATAATGATTATCAAATAAAAGTAGATTATATAAAACTTTTTTAAATGAAGTAAATGCTTTTCACATTTCTTCTTCATTATCTCTTTCTATGCATTCATTTACTTCTTCTAATAAATTTTCAATTTGATTTTGAACATTTTCTAAACTTCTAGTAAATTGTTCATTATCCATTTCCTCGATTCAGGTTGCAATTTTTGATTGTAAAGATTTATATATTGATAAATATTCGTATTTTGTGTTGTTAAACTCTTTAATTGGTTTTAAAAGTTTTAATGACCTTTCATTAATATTTTTCTTTAGTAAATTTAATTCATTTATTTTATTATTTGCTTCTACAATAATCGGATGACAAGAAAAAACTTTAGAATGATCTAACTTATTAAATAACTTGTTTTTGATTTTACGTAATTCAGTGATTTTTTCTTCAATTTCAATTGTTAATCGAGCATATTCTTCTTTTTCTTTTTGAATTTTAGAAATATTCACATTTATATCTTGAATCTGATCATTAGGAGAATTAGTTATTCTTTCTACTAATCTTTTTTCAGACTTAGTAAATTTAACATCTATTGTTCTCAATATTGTCAATGTATCTATATATGGTTCTTCACGTAAAAAAGTTTCTAATTTTTTTAAATAATTAGAATATTTTTTTAAAAATATTCATTTTAATAAAACAAAAATTCCAAATGGAATGAAAATAAGTATAAGGATGCCAACAATAAGTAAAACTATTTGAAGTGTAGTCATATATTTAAATTTTATTACTTTAATATTATTAAATACTTTAATATTATTAAATTAAAAACAAAGAAAATAATTCATGGAAAGACCCAAATTGGCTAGATATATTAGAAATATAGTAAAATTTATCTATAATGAAAAAAGATAAAGTAAATAAACCTAAATTTGTGGATGAATATTTTTCGTTAGATGATAAAATCAAATTTTTACAATCTTTTGATTTAATAAATTTGCAAAAAGCTGCCAAGATTGGAAATATACCATCTTCTAAATTGAAAACAAGAAGAAGTACTATTAAATCTATTCTTGCTTTTGATTTAAAAAATAAATTTTTAATTTGTGAAAATATTTTTAATAATCTTTCTGAGTACTATAAAAAGAAAGTTGATGATGTTTATACATTTAAAACTTTAGAATGAAACCAATATGAATTTGATCATAAAAAAGCTAAAGAATGAGAATTAATTAAAGATGATTTACAAAAAGAAAACCAAATATTTTTTAATCAAATAAATATAAATGCTGAAAATGTTACTATTCCTTTAGGCACTTTACAAGAACCTAATACAGAAATTCTTTTATCTTCTCTAGATTCTACTAACACTTTAACATTAAATAAAACAATCGATTTAGATCATATTGAAGACATTACAAATAATGCTAATGTCAAAGAAAGAATTGTTACTAGTGTAAAAGGAAATGAAATTCCAAATGAAGAAAACATAAAAACTAAAAAAGCAATCACACAAACAAGTGGGCCTAAATATGAAAAAAGTTCTTCTAAAGTTTCTTTAGATCAAATTGCGGCAAATGACTATAATTTAATGAACAATTCTAATACTTCAGCACTTACTGGTGAATTAACAACAAAAACCACAAAAATGTTAAATAATAAAATAAACAAGAAAATGATTATTCAAAGAGTTGTTCAATTAAATAAAAACAAAAAAGAAAATACTTTTGATAATAATGCAATAGTTGCAAGTGACGCTCAAATTTTGGATGCTGAAAATTCATCAAAAGATTTCCAAAATATAAACAATAATAATGAAAAATTAAATATTAAACATGAAATTAAAAATATGGATGCTAATATCGAACACAAAACAATTAAAGATTATATATTAAATAATTTGTCTAAGTTCAATCAAATAATAAATAAACTTTCTACAATGGAAGAAAATATCCATTTTAATCAAAAAATATTAAATTATCTTAAAGAAAACATTAATAAAATTGTTGCTAATCAAGAAAAATTATTTGATTTAAATAAAAAACACCAAGATTTTATAGAACATGTTTATAATAATGGCTTTTCAAAATTATCTTTAAATATGAATACTTATAACAAACTAATTAATCAAATTATGAATGATAATAAAAATATTTTAAGTTTGTTGCTAGTAGTAAATAACAAAATTAAGTTAAATTCCTCTTTAGAAAATAACACAAAAAAAGATTCAAGTAATTTCAACAATGACAATTCTTCAGTTAAAGATAAATTATTTGATAGCATTAAACAAATCAATAATATACAGGAAGCAATTAAGAGTTATCAATTAAATGACAAAAATAATGAAAAATTAAATAACCGTGTTTGCTATACAAGATATAAAATAAAAACAGCTAATACATCAAAAATAGATGATAAGTTATTAATTCAAGAACAAATAAGACATAAAAATAATTTAGAGCAATTATGAAAAAAACATGAAGAATTCAAATCTAATAATAAATGCAAAAATTCTTTAAGAGATCTTCATAATGATATTAGCAAAACAAATGATTATCCTATACATAATGATGAATCAAATGATTCATTAAAAAATACATTAGAAAAGTTAAAGGATTTACAAGAACAAAATGATAGATTATTCAAAGAAAATAATATATTGAAATCACAATATCATAATAAAGATCTTTTTGATGTAAAAGTTATAAAAAAAATTTGAAATACCACATCTGCTAAATAGACAATTTAGCTATTTTTCTTATGTGGTATAATTTTTATTTTAAGTTATTATGGAAAATCAAAAGTTATTGAAAATTATAAAACAAATAGATTCTATTTTAGAAACAACACCTGGTATTATAGGTTTGGTTTCTTTATTAGATGGTTCTAGTAAAAATAAAGATAATTGAATTAAAATAGAAGATATTAAAAACAATGGTCATTTAGAAATTTCAATAGCAATCATTATTAATAGAAATGTTGCTACTAAAAACTTATCTAATGAAATTTTAGAAACCATTAAGTTTCATTTCAAAAACACAAAACAGGATTACGTATTGAAAAAACTAAATATTTATATTAAAGGAGTGAAATAATATGCAAACTTTAAATGCAGAAAAATTAAAATTTATTATTGAATCAGCTTCTAATAAATTATTTAATAATAAAGAAAGAATTGATGCTCTAAATGTTTTTCCTGTTCCTGATGGAGATACAGGTACTAATATGTCTTCTACATTCCAAAAAGCAATTCAATTGATTGAGAAAGAATCTTTTGATACAGTAGGGGAATTAATAGAATTAGTTTCTAAAAATATGTTGTTATCTGCTAGAGGAAATAGTGGTGTTATTTTATCTCAAATTTTCAAAGGATTTTCTAATGCTTGAAGTTCTTTAAATAATATTAATATTGAAGATTTTATAAATGGATTTTCAATGGCAGCTAAAACTGCTTATGATTCTGTTTTAAAACCTGTGGAAGGTACCATTTTAACTGTAATCAGAGAAACAGCTGAAGAATTAGCAAAAATTAAAGTTGATAAAAATTCTACATTTAATAATGTAATATCAATTGCTGTACAAAAAGCACAAAATTCATTACAAAATACTCCTAACTTATTACCTGTTCTAAAAGAAGTTGGTGTTGTTGATTCCGGTGGTGAAGGTTTATTGATGATCTTAGAAGGAATGAAGTCAGCAATTGAAGGTACTAAAGTAGAAATTGATTTAAATTCAACTAAACCTTTAGTAATAGCTTCTAATACAGAAGTATATTCAGGAGAATTTGGTTACTGTACCGAAGTTATTATTAAATTAAATGAACCTGATAAATTTGTAAAAAATAAATTTGTCTCTCAAGTAGAAAAACTAGGTAATTCTATGGTTATTGTAAATGATGGTAATTTATTAAAATTACACATTCATACAATAACTCCAGGCAAAATTCTAAATATTGGACAAAAAGTTGGTGAATTTTTAACTGTTAAAATTGAAAATATGACTGAACAAGCAAATAATACAAAATCTAATTTAGAAGGTATTAAAAGTTATGAAGCAACAAAAGTTCAGCCTACTAAAAAGAATGCAATAATTTCTTGCAATGCAGGATCAGGTTTTATAAATATCATGAATGAATTGGAGTGTGATCATGTTATTGAAGGAGGACAATCTAATAATCCTTCTGCTCAAGATATTATAGAAGCTATTGATATTGTAAATGCAGAAAATATTATTATTTTACCTAACAACTCTAATATAATCCTTGCCGCTCAACAAGCAGCAAAAATTAAATCAGATAGAAATATTAAAATTATTCCTACAAAATCTCAAGTAGAAGGAATTACTGCAATTATGAATTATTCTCCAGAAATAGATATTGAAGATAATATCAATGAAATAGAATCAAGTTTAAAAAATTTAATTGTAGGTGAAGTTGTCCAAGCAATCAAAAACACAAAAATAGATAATGTAAAAGTTAAAGAAGGATCATATTTAATGATTATGTCTCATAAAATAATTGGCACTAAAAAAGATTCCTTATCAGCTTCTACTGCATTAATTGACAAAATGATTAAAAGTAACAAAAAAGCTCAAATTTTAATAATTTATTATGGAAACAATGTTTCTGAAATAGATGCTAAGAAAATTGAAAAATATGTTTTAAGCAAATATGATATTGAAGTACAAATTCAAAATGGTGATCAACATATTTATGATTATATGTTTGGACTGGAGTAAAAATGGAAAAAACAATTATATTTGATGTTATGGGCAATGATAATGGAATTAAAGCAGGTTGTTTGGCTGCTTCCAATTTTGTTAAAGCTAATATTGAATATAAAATCATTCTTGTTGGTGATAAAGATAAAATTATAAAATATTGTTCAGAAAATGAACAAATTAAAATATTTCATAATCCCAATGTTGTTACCAAATCTAATGAATCATTATTAGATGCTCACAAAGAAGATAATTCTATGAACAGTGCATTACATTTATTAAAAGAAGGTAAGGGAAGTGCTGTTCTTTCTTCAGGAGATAGTGGTAAATATTTAGCAAGTTCTATCATGATCATAAAAAGGTTGCCAAATGTTTCCAGACCAGCTTTTATGTCCATTATCCCTACAATACAATCTAACAAAAAATTTATTCTTTTAGATGAGGGTGCTAATTTAACTTCTAATGAAGATTATCTAGTAAAATGAGCTAAATTAGGAGCATCTTTTTCTAAGAGTGTATTAAAAATACAAAATCCCAAAGTTTCTATTTTAAATATTGGAACTGAAAATTACAAAGGCTTTGATTATCATCAAAAAGCTAATGATATTCTTCAATCTTCAGATTTAAAATTTGAATATACAGGTTTTATTGAATCTAGATATTTATTAGAAGGATTAGTAGATGTTGTAATTGCAGATGGTTATAGTGGAAATATGACTTTAAAATCATTAGAAGGTACTGTTTTATCTTTTTCTAAATTAATTAAACAAAAAATCAAAAAAAATGCATGAAGAAAATTTTGTGCTTTCTTAATGCGTAATGTATTTAAAGAAATTAAAGAACATTTAGATTATCGTAATGTGGGAGCAGCTTGAATTTTAGGAGTTAATGGATTGGTAATTAAAGCCCATGGTAATAGTGATCAAAAAGCTTATTTAGGAGCTTTAAATCAAATTAAATTAGCTATTGAATCAGATGCTTTAGCTGGATTTACAAAATCATTGGAAACACAATAATGAAAAAGAAATATCCTTTAAATGAATTGTTTAAGATTCTTCATATTAAACCGAAAAATATTAATATTTATTATCAAGCATTAACACATAAAACTTTTTCTAATGAAAATAAAAAATATAGCTCATATGAAAAATTAGAATTTTTAGGTGATTCTATACTTCAAATGTATTCTAGTTTATATATTTACAATTTATTTAATGAAGAATTAGAAGGAACTATGTCTATTATTAGGACAAAAATAGTTTCTGAAGAGACTTTATCTAAAGTAATTAAAGATAATAAAATTAACTTATTTTTAATTTGTTCTAATAATGCAAATGAACTTATGAACAATAATGGAATATGTTGTGATATTTTTGAATCTTTATTAGCTGCTATTTATTTAGATTTAGGTGAAAAAGAAGCGATAAATTTTTTAAATAGGTTTCTTTTTTCACAAATAAAATTTGATTTAGCTGACAAAGAAAATTTAAAAGACTTTAAAACAAGATTACAAGAATTATTACAATCTATAACAAAAAATTCTATAAATTATTTTTGTACACAAGAAGAAAACAATATTTGAAGTTGTAAAGTAATTTGCGACAATATTATATATGGAACAGGAAAAGGTAAAACAAAAAAAGAAGCAGAAATAGATGCTGCTAAAAATGCTTTAAGCAAATTAAAGATAAATTAAATTATTTCTTGATAAATTTCTTGTAAATAATTCAAATAAAGAATGGAAATACAAGAGTAATTAAAACTGATAAAATGAAAATTTTAGCATATTGTTTATTTTTTTCTTTTACTAGTTCATCAATTTCTAATTGAGAAATTACTTCGTTGCCAAAGAAAGATTGAATGTCTATTATTCTTTTTTTTCTATAAATGGTAAAGTAAATATGCATTACCAATGTAACTACTAAAATAGTTATTAATACAAATCCAATATTTTCTGGATTATGGGCAATTGCTCTTATTCATCCTGAAAAATCAAATATTCATCATTGAATGTCTTTTAATCATCAAAATAACAACGTAAAAATAATTCCATAAAATAATATTGCTAAAACAATTCAGTTTTGTCTTGTTTGAGATTTATATAAATTTAAATACATATTTGTAACAAAAGGAGGGGTTAGTCTAGACCCTTCAATTAATGATTCACGATATAAGTTAATGGAAACATTTAATTGTTTTGTATTTAATAAAACAGTTGTTAATTTTCACAAAATTAACGATAATGATATTACTGCAGGAGCATATCAAAAATTATTTATTTTTTCTTTGTACACAGTGGCCATTAATATGATTCATATTAAATTAGCTAATAACAAAGATCCTAAAAAGGAAATTAAAAATGCTTGTTTATTCTTTTCGTGTTTGAAAACTTTATATATTCCATTTGGAATAATACCTTTTGGATCCCTAATATATGATGAATCAATTTTTTTTAATGTCATCTTTTCAGGAGATTCAATAAAAGTTATTGTTCCTGTGTTATAAATCGGTTTTAGCTCTAACATACTAAATAATCTTTATCTCACCTTTTCATCATTTATTATTGTACCTTTATTTAAAAAAATTTTTCTATTTGCATATTGAATTACATCCGGATCATGAGAAACCATCACAATAGTAGTTCCTTTTTCTTGATTTATTTTTCTTAACAATTCCATAACAGCAACACCTGTTTTTTTATCTAAAGCACTTGTTGGTTCATCAGCAAAAATAATATCCGCATTTTTGGCTAATGCTCTAATAATAGAAATTCTTTGTTGTTGTCCCCCTGACATTTGAGATGGATATTTATCTATAACATCCAATAAATCAAATTCTTCAAATGCTTTTTTAATATTAAAATTTTTTCTGTCTTTATGTTTTTGTAAAATTAAACCCGTTTCTACATTCTCATATCCTGTTATGTTATTTAACAAATGGTATTGTTGAAAAATAAAAGCAACATGGCGTCTTCTAAATTTAGTTAATTCTTCATTAGACAAATAAGGTAAATTAGTATTTTCTACAATCACATCACCATGATTTGCGCGATCAAGACCAGACATAATATTTAATAATGTTGATTTACCACTTCCTGATTTACCAAATAAAATAACAAATTCTCCTCTTTTAATTTTTAAATCTACTCCTTTTAAAATAGGAGTAACTTCATTTCTAGAAATAGGATAACTTTTAAATACATTTTTTAATTCAATCACATATCCAGGATTATTTTGTAAATGAATATTAGAATCCTTTTTTCTTTTTTTCTTCATTTTATAATTTTCTTTTCAATTAATTTTAATGATTTCTGCTGTATCAGAAATGGCATCTCTATTATTTTCTTCATCTACATTTAATAAAAACTCTTCTGCAGTATTATGTTTATTAGATTTAAATTTTGGATTAGATATGTATTTATATTTTTGTTTTTTATTTCTAAATCAATTTCTCATATATGTCTCCTTCAATTTATTTTAATAAAATTATTGGTTTGATTCTTCCTTGAATTATTCAAGATATAATGCATGTTAATGCAAAAACAAACGATACTATTCCAAAAGCTATTAAGATATGAATAAAGTTTAAATTTATAGGTAATAAAATTGAAGTAACAGATAAAATTGATGATAAAAATACAGGAATGAATAATCAAACAACAAGCATTGATAAAAATATTGATATAAATACAATTGGAACATAAATAGAGAAGAACATTAATAATTTTTCTCTATTTATATAACCTAAAATACTTAAAATAGCTATATTTCTTTCATTTTCAGTAATAATCATAGAGGTTACCATAATTAAAATAGTTAAGGAAATCACAAATGAAATAGAAAGTATAATTAACATTCCTTGATTAACAGTATCTGAAGCTTGACTAATATATTCTTCTTCAATTCCTTGAGAAACAGCATTTACTAATAATGAATTTAAAGCTTCATCAGTGTAAATGTCAATAAATTTTTTAATGGCCGCATTAGCCTTTACAGCATTTTCATTATTTAAAGTTTGATCTACATCGCTTGAGTTAAATGTTAGATCTAAATTTGATATCCCTATGAAAGTGGCAATTTTATTATTAATATCATCATTGGTTAATTCAGGATATAGTCTAGATATATCATTAGCAAACAATGATATATTTGTTCCACTTGGAGAGATGTTATAGAATAGTTGGCGATATATGTTAATAATTGTTTGTTTTTCAGAATCAGATAAATTAGCAACTTCGTTAGTAGCATAAAAAATTTTGTTATTTGCTGATCAATAATCATTAATTGCATATAAAGATAAAACATTAGATAAAGCCAATGGAGCTTCATTATTAGAAATAATTCCATTATATTCATTAGCATCTAAACCTAAAATGCTATTAGATATGCTTTGTAATGTTATCCATTCTTCATTAATGTAAGTATTGTTAATACCTACTATTTTAAATTTATATATTTTTCGAGTATTAGATAAATTATTTAATGAATTTAATAATTGTTGATCTAATCTGTCTTTAGTATTATTAATATAAAAATCAATAGTATCTCCTACTTGATATTTATATTTATATGCAACAACTTGATTAACTATTAATGGATATACACCATTTTCATTAAAAGATGATAGTTCTTTTAGTAAATCATTATTTGCCGCATCTCTAATTGATATATTTCGTGAATCACTATTATAACCAATAATATCTGGTTTCATATTGGCATCATTAACACTTTGTGTTTCTAAGTAAGTAAATGTTTCATCTGTATTATTTATTTCTACATTGTTATGTAAGAAAAGAGCTCCCGGAGATATAAAATAATCTAATTGAAATTCAGGCATTTGAGATTGAATTTCAATAGGTAAACTATTATTAATATTATTAGAATCAAAATTCAACATAATGTTATAGGCTTGTACTAAGAAATTTCTATATTGTTGTCTTATGTCATTAGATATTGATTCACCTGTTATTATTAATGATTGATTTGTATATTCATTATTATTTACACTTCTATATATAAATTTAGATTCTTCAATTTGTTCTTCATTTGGAACGTAATTGAAATAACTAATTTTAATATCTTTTTGTTGAGCTTTTTGATAATTACTATTGGTTTCTGGATTATATAAAGTTAAATATTCATTATCAGTTCCAAAATTCATAAATCTTGTTACATAACGTTTACCATTTAATATATATTTTTTACCTTCTTGAGTTCATTCAATTCATCTTGAAGATTTATCTGAAATATTAACAATTGAAAATCTTTGAGATTCTGGAATTGCATTATATAGATTTTTTCACACATTAATGTTTAATCCTCCAGTTACTACAGATAAATCAATTGAAGATTTAGTAAAAATATGTGGAGTTGTCTTGTCATTAATATCTAAAACCCCATTAGCATCATTTTTATTAATGATTTCATTATAACCAGGTTTGAAATATGAAGATAAATAAGTATATCCCTCAGCCACATTACCTACAGGTACATATAACATATTATTAATATCATATGTTCCATTAGGTTCTACATAATATGTTTGGACATTCCCTCCTTGATTTGTAGGAGTTACTAACTTCATAGAATATTTATAATTTTTATTAGCATATGTTTGAGTAATTGAGTCATTAAATGAACGATATGACACTATAAAAAATAATGTGATAAATGAAGTAAATAAAGTAGAAATAAATAATGCTATTAATTTACCAATAGAACCTAAAGCCAAAGAAATAGAGAATCTATTTTTAACAGATGTGTGTTGATTTAGTTTTTTAATTGATCTTGCAAAAGCTGAGTTATTAATTTCCATAGAACCATTCATTAAAGAAATAGATTGATTTCTAGTTAAAAATCAAAATGTTGTTAAAATGGTTAAAAAACATAAAAATATAATTGGAACAATTAATGTTAATAAAAATGTTATTCAATTAAATGGTATTGTAACAAATGGTATTTTTCAAAAAATAGATAACAAGTTAAAAACAGATAATTGAGATAATAATCCACAAATATAACCCAATGTTGCTCCTATTACAGAAACAAATAATGGGAATAAACAAATTGATAGAGATATTTCTCATAAAGAATATCCTTGAGCTTTTAAAATACCTAATACTTTGGCTCTAGAATTTATATATCTTCTTATTACAAAAATTATTACTATAGAAATAATAAAGATCATTACAATACCTACTGTATTTTGGATAAAATCAAGATTTTTAATTAAATCATCTATTACTGTTAATCTTAAACTTCTTTCTGGATTTAATAATGAACTTTCATTATATAAATATGCCATTTTATAAATATTAGAATTACTGTTAATGTTTGCATTGGCATCAAAAGTTTGACCTGTAATGGTTGTATATAATAAATTATTTAATCATGTTTGTAGTTCTTCTATATTTGTAGAACCTTGAGCTTTAATTAAAAAATATTTTTCATGAGTAGCGCTAACATTAGATCTTTTTATTCTATCAAATCCATATTCATTAACATAAACTAATGCTTGATTTTTAGTATTTACACTCATATTACCAGCATCAATTACAGGATAAATATAATCAATTGTAAAATCTTGACCAACAATAACAAATTCTACTCCTGAGACATTTATTTTATATTTGTCATCTATTTTACTTAAATCATTTAAATCTTCAGATAGAGTAGAAGATGAATAAACTTGTTTATTGTTAGCATCCAAAAATGCTTGATTAACAATTGCCATATTACCTAAATTGTTATTTATAACAATTTGATTATAATCATCTCTAACTTCAGTAAAACTTGCAACGCCTTGAACTAAAAATTGTGTAACATCAATATCAAATAACAATGTTTGTTCATATTCATTATTCTCATTTTTATGTTTAAATACATAATTAGTTAAATATCAAATTAAATCTAAATCTACCTCTAAAGGCGTCATTTTATTAGGATCATAAACAAATGAAATATCATTATTAGGTTCATTAGGTTTAACTAATGTTTTTAAGTCTAAAGTATATACACCTTTAATATTAAGACTAAACAAAGATAAAATGTCATATAAATTAATAGATTTATAACTTACATTATATGTTGTATCTTGTTTTTCAATTATTGATTTAGTTAAGTATTCATAACCTTGTTGAGGTTCTACCATATTCAATCAATCAACAATGCTTGGTAATTTATCTTGTTTTAAAATAGGTTTAATAATAGGTAGAATTGTTTGAATTGCTGGTGGCAAGTTTGTTTTAAACATTTCTAATACATCAGCCATACTTATATTATTTAAAACAGTGGCTGATAAAACATTTTTTAAGGCTTGTTTGAATAAAGAAGTACTATAAATATTTTTATATAAATATGGTAAAAAATCACCTATACCTATTATTCGATTGCTTTGAAAATTGTTAACATAAAAATCATCTCAAAATTCTACTATAGTTTTATCTAAATTAATTGAAGACATTAATTCTTTTAATCCCATTAAAAAATTAGAAGGATTTGTTACTATTTCAGAAATTTTAGTGTAATTCATTCCAGTTAAAGAATTAACTAAATTTAAGATATAATCAAACGAGATTATCGATCCTGTTGATAATTTAGCAATTTCAAATATTTTATCAATCTCTTTATTAAAAATTGCTTGTTGCTCTTCAATGGTAGTTGTTCCTGTGGGATTAATACAACGATTTAATCCATCAAATATTGAACCAAATAAAGATTCAAATAAATTATTTTTTGTAGATACTACAGCATCTCTTAGAATCCCGATCGTAACTTTAACATATATATCATTAGATAATTGTGGAGGAGGAGTTAGGCCCTTGCCAAAACCATATTTAGAAAATCCTGTATTGACAGCACTCATAAGAATTTCTCAATCACTTGGAGTAATTAAAGGTTTTACAACTAATGTTAAAGCTCTAATTAAATTGTCTCTAAATATTTCCATTCCATATTGGCCATTTGGATTATTAGGATTGTTTAAAGCTGAATTAGGATCAGATTCTGCATTATTATAATCGTTAAGAAGATCTGCGTTGGGTAATAAATATTGAAAAGGTATTGAATATTTATCAATGTATGTATCATCTTGTCTTGCTCAACCTTTAGCTGTAACTACCTTATTATCATTGCCATATCAATCAAATGGAGCAAAATTTAAATTATTATTTACAATAAATTTCTCTAATTCTCCATAATCAACAGGTTGAGGATAATTGGGATGTAATCCTCAAGATAAGTTATTGATATCTGATGTTGATTTTAAAATAAAATAATATGTTTCAGTACCAATTAATATTGATGAAATACCATAAATATTTTGTAAATCTTTTTGACCATTAATTGTCAATCATATAATTTTTTTACTTTCTAATGTTTTTTCAACGCCATTATCTAAATATGTAAAAGAACCAAAAGATAACATAGGATTAATATATTCTCTATTTAAAGACATACCATTTAATAAACCTTGTAAAATTGGACTTACATATTCTATTGGAACTTGATTAGAATGAATATCAATATTAGATGGTAAAGAGAAAATATCATGATCTTGAGATGTATCAACTAATTTACCAACTTCTTCTTTAACTTGAATGCCATTTCAATTTATTTCATTGTTAGAATTACCTAAATTGATAAATTGATAAACATTATTTTCATTATTTGTATTAGTATTAACTGTTAAAGTTTCTCTAAGTCCTAATTTTTCTGCTTTTTGTTTTATTTCATTATAAATGTTTTTGTATTTATAATTTTTAGCTAATTCATAGATTTCATCTTCATATGTAATAGATTTATTTTTATTAATAGAATTTAGTAAATTAGACAAATTACTATCGCTTATATTTTCTATATCCTTAATGGTACTTGTAGTTCCATTTGCATTTGTTATCGGTTTAATTAAATCTTCTTCGGTTAATGTAACATTAAAATTAAATGATTTAATTTGTTCAATGCCATCTGGATTCAAAATATTATTTCCATTTTCATCTTGAATAGGAATTAAGTTCCCATTATGATCCACATAATTAATAATTGTGTCTTTAGTTCAATAAGTTCATGATGATAATTCTTTAAATTTATTTATATCATTTTCTTTAATATGATTTAATCATTCTCCTAGGTATCCTGTTCAAATATTATGATCAATTTGATTATTTTCTATACCTGCTAAATAATATTTATTTTGAGTAAAAATATATTGACATTGAGAATATACAAAAATTGATGTAGGTACAGTTAACTCAGAAATATTGCTAACTATAAAAGGCAATGGAATCTCATCTTTTATTAATGGAAGATTAGTTAAAGCAAAAAATTTTGTTGGAGTCATATCTTTAGTAAAACTAGTAATATCTCCATCCAAAATTCATGTTTTTGTATTATCTAATTTTCATGAAACCTTCCCTAAAATAGATATTATTTTTTTAAATCCTAATAAATCACCAACTTCATCACTTGTTATCTTGTAATATAAATTTTGATTATTAGGATTAGAATATTTTATTCCTTCAGCTGATTGAGGATTGGATAATAAGCTTGATTCTAAATAAGCTTTATTAGTTTCTAAATCTATTACTATAGGCACAAAAGTATTATTTTCATATAATTTTGAAGAGGCTTTAGAATTAGTTCATGATAAAGACACAGGATCATAAGTGTCATATATTTCATGAATAATATTAAAAATTTGATTTCTTGCTACAAAATCACCATTACTATTTTTCTCATATGTTTCTAAATAATTATTTCCATTTTCATTTAATTTAATAGCTAGTTTATTATTAACAGCATTGCTTAGATCAAATGTTGAATTATTAAAATTGTAGTTTGTACTTATTAAACTAGACAAATCTTTTGTTTTTACATACAATGTTGTGTTGTAATTAGGAATTAAAGTAGATAAATTGTAATATTCACTATTTGTATTAAAGTAAATAGTACTTATATAATCTTCTTTTTCTGTATATTCTCATTGATTATTTAGTAAATAAGTTGAATTATTATATGTAGCCGGACTTTCTTTGTAAAATTGTTGCGGCCCCTCTCCATATAGATTAAAATCTGTATTCATAGTGATATCTTGTTTTACAGATTTTGTTATAAATTTTGAATATTGTGTTTTATAAGAATTAACAACATCAAAAATTAATGTAATAACACCTGAAGATAAAAAAATTAAAACAATTAATCCAATAAGGATTACTTTAGAATGTTTAAAAGATTTTCATACTTCTTTCAGCAATTTTTTCATAATTACATAAAATATTTAATATTAAATATTTTATCAAAGCAATTTAAAACATTATTGATTATTTCTATCTAAAACAATGATAGATTCAATATGATATGTTTGAGGAAACATATCTAAAACTGCTGTTTTTGATAAATGATAATCTTTTTTTAAAATATTAAAATTTGATGCTTGTGTTGCCGGATTGCATGACATATAAATAATTCTTTTTGGTTTGATTATGTCTTTAATTAAATTCAAAGTTCTTTTATCTACTCCAGATCTTGGAGGATCTAAAATTAGTGTATCTACTGACTCTTTGTATTCTTTTATAAAAGATGAAACATCTTTATTATAAAAATCAACATTTTTTATTTTGTTTATTTCTTTATTATATAAAGCATCATTATAAGAATCAGAATTTATTTCTACACCAATAACTTTTTGCGATTTATTAGAAGCAATAATACTAATTGTGCCAATACCTGAATATAAATCTAATGTAATACCGTTATCTAATAAATTATCAATAATATATTGATAAGCCAAAATCGCAACTTCTTTATTAACCTGATAAAAAGAATTTAAACCTACTCTAAATTGATATTCAAACATTGAATCAAAAGTGTATTTTTTTTCATGTTTATATCCATAAATTAATGTGTCTAATTTTCGATAAATTACTTCACCTTTTAAAGATTTATCTCATTTAATTGAAGATAATAAAAAATCATCAATATCTATTGTTTCATTAGAATTTTTTTGATAAAAATTCCCATCATGAACAGTTATTTTATTTCGATACTTTGTCTTCTGTTTTCCTTCAATTCAATCTAGTTTTGTAATATCAGTATGTGCTATCTTTTTAAAGTCTTGTATTACTTTTTCTTCTTTAAATTTTCTCTGTTCAGAATCATTCATATGAATCAAATCATAACCACCAATTAAATGAGAGTTTTTGATGTTATGATAGTTTCTATTAATTGAAGGTTTTAAAATTTTAATTAACTTACCTACATAGTATGTAGGATGAGTTTGTTGAATTTCATAAAGGATCTCTTCTCCTTTAATTGTTCCATAAATGTATACAGGTTTTGTATTATAAAAAGCAACACCTTCTCCATGTTGATTATAATAAATTATTGTCCCTGTTAATTGTTCCATTTTGTTAGTATAAAATTATAAAATTCCTAAAGCAATTTCTACCATTTTTAAAAATGTTTTTTCTCTTTCTTCACTTGATGTTTCTTCATGAGTTATTAAATTATCACTAATTGTTACTAAACATGCAGCATTTTTATTTAATTTCTTAGCATTTGTAAATAAAGCATATGATTCCATTTCAACACAATCTGCTTGAGTGGTTTGAATTGTTTCTTCTAAAGGTCTTGAATTATAAAAAACATCTGATGAATGAATTCTTCCTACATTTAATGGAATATTCAATTTTTTAGCTGATTCTTTTAATTTTTCATTTAGATGTTCTGATGGTGTTTGAATATGAGTATCTACATCTAATACTAATTGTCCATAAGTTTTAGAATCACTATATGAATCATTGGCTAAAACCACTTCATAAAGACCTAAATCTTTTTTATAAGAACCCGCTGACCCAATTCTGATAATATTGTCAACATCATAAAATTTAAATAACTCATATGAGTAAATTCCTATTGATGGTTGACCCATTCCTGAACCTGCTATAGTTACTTTTTTTCCTTTATATTCTCCTGTGAACATAAACATATTTCTCACTGTGTTTACTAATTTAACATTATCTAAAAATTTTTCAGCAATAAATTTTGCTCTTAATGGATCTCCTGGCATTAAAACTGTTTTAGCTATATCTTCTTTTTTTGCATTAATATGTGGTGTCATATATCAATTCCTTTCATAAATGTTTTTTATTTATATTTAAAATTAAATTTTAAATTAAATTGTGTTTTAATAATTTTTTTCTTATTTCATCTGATTTATCATATTCTTTCTTTGATAATAATGTTTTATATTCATGATATAAACTAATTAATTCTTTATCAATAGTTTTATTTACTAAATTAAAACCTAAAAATTTTAAATAAGAATATATTTCTTGAGCATATATTATATTTTTAGATTCATTAAATTGCTTAATTAGTTTATTTAAGTTTTTGCTAATTTGAGCAAATGAATATTTAATTATTTCTTGAGCTATATTATTATAAATTTCAGATTGGTTTTGATCATAAGAAATTTCTAATTGGGATTCATTTAATTTCAAGTAATTCATTATCTTATCAAGTTGATGAATTTTTTTAATTAATGGTTGAAGCACTGTATCATTTATTTCTATTTCTGCATTTATATTAGATGTTAAGATTAATAATCTAAATAAATCTGCTCCATGAGGATATAAAGATAAAAATTGATCTGCCTTAATAATGTTACCTAAAGATTTAGACATTTTTTGATTGTCTATATTGATTGTTCCTGTATGTAATCATTGAGTAGTAATAGGTTTATTATTGACTGCAATATATTGAATATTTTCATTTTCATGGTGAGGAAATTTTAAATCAATCCCTCCTCCATGAATTTCTAATGATTGACCTTTTGTATAATGATTAACAAAAACTGCACATTCCGTATGTCATCCTGGTCTTCCGTTACCAATAGAAGTTTCTCAAGTCATTCCTTCTTTTTTGTTTTTTCATAAAACAAAATCAAAATCATTTTTTTGTTCATGAGTTTTTTGATTTTGCAATTTCTCTAAATTGATATTTGATACTGAACCATATTGACTAAATTTGCTAGTATCAAAATAAATAGATTTGTTTACTTCATATCCATTTTTATTGTTTAATATATTTTGAATAAAACTTGCTATTTCATTAATATGTTCTGTCACTTTTGGCATCTTATCAATTGTTTGTACATTATATTCTTTCAACATCTCTTTATAAAATGAAAAATATTGAGAACTAATTTCAGATTCAGACATTTTTAATTTTTGAGCTTGATTAATAATTTTGTCATCTATATCAGTAATATTATGAATAAACACATATTGATCTGGATATAAATGTTTATATCCCCTTAAAATTAAATCAAATGTAACTATTGGTCTCATATTACCAATATGAACTTTATCATAAACAGTGGGACCACATAAGTAAATATATTTTTTCATAAAAATATTATATATAAGTATTCCTATTCATTTTATTTTTTAAACTAATCATTTATTAATTTCATCTATCATCATGTTGAAATAAGATACATTTCCCACAGTCATTTCACCATATAAAACATTTTTTAAATTAAATACTGCTTGATCATATGCTTTTATATCACCTAATTTTTTGGCTTCTTTAAAAGCTTGTAATGCTGCAGGATCTAAATTTTTTTCTAAAGACCCATTTGGTCCAAAAAATTTTTTTTGAGCAGCATCAACTATAGCATCAAATCTTTTTGCTAATTCTGGATTAGATATAGAAGATGGAGAAGCCCCTACAAAACCTAATTCAATTCCACCATTTACTGACATATTAACTGTATTATTGGAAACTGAAAGATTTATTGAAGGATCGATAATAACATTTTTTTCTAAATCCATTACTAAAGAAGTATCTGTTGAATTTGGATATAAATCTGGAATTTGTAATTCTTGACTAATACCTGATAAAAAACATAAAGCTTTATATGTTGCAATGCCGATTCTTTTTTCTGAAGATGTTATGAAATAATTACTATATGTGTCTCCATAAGATATTGCCATATTAGAATCAACCCCAACTACTCATTGTTCATCTTTTTTGTTACTTTCTTTAATAATATTAGCCGCAGTTCTACTTCAATCTCCTGCCACAGGCATCACAATACTTGGTGCTGACCCTTTGAAAATTTGGTCTCCATTACCTTTAACTGATAATGTAAAATCATTTCTTGTCAAAGGGTTGTTATCAATATATGTTGTATTTAAAAATACTTTTTGATTATCCATATATACATTATGAGAAACTTTTGTATCATTTGTTTGTTGTTCATCATTTCAAGCTCTAATACCTTCAACAAAACCATAATTAAAATTAGTTGAACCCGAAGCATCAGCGCCTGCTGAATTATTTAAAATTCTTTTGTTTTTATTTTCTTCTCCCGGATATTGTTCTGCTAAAAATTGAGATACCGCATATCCAACTAAAAATGATGATTCTTGTGTTTTAAAATTTAAAGATATTCCTGTACCTCATTGAATTGTAGTACCATCTTCTTGAACATCACATAAATATTTATTTGCATCTCAATCAATTGAAATAACTTTAATTTTGTTCTCAAAGAATTTTTGTCTATAAAATGGTATTTTTATTCATTCAGCAAAAAATTGTTCTTGAGATCAACCTGTTAATACTCATATTTTATAATTCTTATTTAAAGCATCTGAATAAGCTTGGAACATTTCTGCAGGAGAAGGGGAATTAGTTTCTTTATAAGTACTTGTATGAACACCAACTAAATTAGAAAAAGTTGATATTGCTTCTCAAGTCATTTGGTTGAAAGAATTATCATTTACTTTTCCAGCGGCTGTAATTTGAATAATGGGGTTTTCTTGAATAAATTGTTTAATAGTATTGCCTTTTTCACTATTTCTAGTGACTAAGTCATGAATTTGATTTTGATAATTCACAAAAGTCTCATTAATATTAGAAATATCTGTTCTTGCATATATTTGATCACTTTTACATGCTATAGATATAGCAGGTAAAGTTAACATTGGTACACTTAAACTAATTAAAAAAAAACTCTTTTTATTCATAATCAATCCTTGTTTTCCTTATTATTCTTTGGGTTCTATTTAATATTAAATAATTTATTATTTTTTAATAAATTATTATGTTATTTTTTTTTAACAAAAATTATCTTTTAGATTTATCATATGGTTGCCCTAATGCTTTTGGAGCTTCCGATGTTTTTGCCATCTTTTTAATTAATTTTGTTAAAAACTTGGCAACTGGTTTTGAAAATAGAATCATTATGACCAATGTTAATAAATATGGCAACATCATTAATATGGGTTGAATTGAACTTCCATTACTAAATAAATTAGTTGCTTGTTGTCCTAAAGCAAATAAAATAGCAAATAAAATAGAAATCAATGAAGAAAGCAATGTTTTTCATCTACTAATTAAAACAATAGCAATTGCTAAAAACCCTAAACCTTCTACTGTTACTTGAGATTTAAAAGCAGATCCTGAAGAAAATTCTGAAATATAAATAGCACCTGCAAGTCCTGCTAATACTCCTGAAATAATAATAGCTTTTCATTTAATGCTATCTACATTAATTCCTGCAGAATCAGCTGCTTGAGGATTTTCACCTACTGATTTAAATCTTAATCCTCATTTAGTAAATGATAATAAAACAAAAGAAATAATAATTGCTAATATAGTTACAAACATTTTTAAAGAAAAGAAAGAAATTACTTCATTATTAGCTGAATTTCCTAACTCTAATCTTCCTACATTGTATGGCATACTATTTGCTTCACCAAATAAATAAAGGACAATCAAAGTAAATGCAGGGGCTAAAATATTTAACGCAATACCTGAAATAATTTGATTCCCTTTTAACTTGATGGATATAAAACCATGAAGCATTGAAAATAATATTCCTCCTATGGCTGCAAAGCCGTAAAGGACAATGTTTAATCATGGACTTTGTTGAGGTCCTGATCCGGGTGCAATAATGTGAGCAAAAATCATATATGTTGTTGCCCCAAAAACCATAACACCATTAACACCTAAGTTAATTATTCCAGCTCTTTCTGTAAAAATGATAGCAATAGCTGCTAAAGATAGGATGCAAAAATAAGGAAATATTGTTGTTAATAAAGCATTCATTATTTTCCTCCTTTAATATCTTTGTCTCTTTGTTCTTTTTCTTTAATTGCCAATTCTTTTGTGCTATCTACTAATTTTTCTTGAACAACCTTGTAGTGTTTTTGTATTAATTTTGTTTTCAAACTATTAAATTGTTGATTTCAAGATTGCAATTTATCTTTTCTTTTGGCTTTTATTTGATACTTATCAAAATAATGTTCTTCAGCTAATAAAATATCTTTTTCTTTTTTCAGTTTACTTAATAATTCTAAGTATTCTATTTGTTTCTTTTTATCTAAGTTCTTAAAGATTATTTTGGTATTGGGTTGAGCTAATAACTTTTCTTCTTCTTTTTGTTTTTTATTCATGTGTTTTTTGATGTCTCTTCAAATGCCATGATTAGATTTTCATAAGTTTCATAATTCCTTTTTCTCATTGAACCACGCTGAAGTAAAGTAATCAAAATGTTCTTTTCAATTTCTTCAATAAACTTTTCTATATTCTGGATATTTTATTAAAATAATAAAATTCTTTGTCCATTGATATGGAACAAATTTAGAAAAGACAAATGCAAGAGCGGCAGAGTAAATAAATATTCCAGATATAATATCAGTCATTTCATTAGGTAATGCTGGGAAAGAAGTTGCAGTTTGAGATCCTACAGAAATTATAGAGAAAACAAATGAAGAGAAAATGATAGCAATTGGATTATCAAACACAATTAAAGAAATAGCAATTGCATTAAATCCAATATATAATGGACCACTAGAAATAGAAATATCAATTACACCTTGTTGAACTGAAAAATATCAAACAAATCCTGCTAAACCGCTTAAAGCACCACTAATCGCCATTGAACTCAAAATTAAATGTTTTTTATTTGTTCCTGAATAATCAGCAGCAGTTGAACTTAACCCTACCATTTGAATTTTGTATCCAAATTTAGTAAATCTAATAGTAACTCAAATTATTATAGTAATTAATATAGCACCAATAATCAATAATCATGATCATCCTGATTTAAATCATATATCTATAAAATAAAATTCTGGTACTTGATTAAATTGAATATATCCTTCAGTTTTTCCATATCCCATCAACTCCCCTGTGGTTAAATTAAATCCATTAGTTAATGAGGGATCTTGATATAAACCTACTATGTATCTAATAACAAAAAATACAATTCAATTTAACATTATTGATGAAACAACTTCATTTACATTTAAGTATGCTTTTAATACACCAATAATCATGGATACAGCAATACTAATTACAATTGATAATAAAATAGATAATGCAACTGTAGCATGAGTTGTTTGAGTCATAGTTGCCAAGTCTTTTCTAATTAATACTAAAGTTATAAAGCCAGCAGACATCATCTGGCCCGCAACACCTATATTAAATATTCCCGCTTTAAAACAAACAGCAATTGCTAATCCTGCCAAAATAAATGTCACTAATGTAGGAATGAAAATATTAGAAACATTGGCATCTTGAAAAAATGAAACAATAACTGAAAAAGGATTGTATCCAAAAAATGAAATAATCAAAATTGTAATAAATAATCCAAGTAAAATTGACCACATTGAATTATATATTTTTCTTCTTGTTGAATAATTGTGATTATTAAACATTTTATTCATAAATTTATCTCATAAATTGTTTGTCTGTGTTTCATTCATTTGTAATTCTTGTTTCATAATTTCTCCTTTATTTTTGCACAACTTTTCCTGCCATTAATAATCCAATATCATCTCTTGTAAATTTATCTATTGGTCCTTGGTCTACTATTTCACCTTTATTAATAACTGCAATTGTGTCAGCTAGTGCTAAAACTTCATCTAGCTCATAAGAAATAAGGAGAATTCCTTTTCCACGTTTTTTATCTTTTAATATTTCATTATGAATATAATTAATTGCTCCTATATCTAAGCCCCTAGTTGGTTGAATAATTAAAATAAAATCATGATCTGTCATTAATTCTCTACCTATAATTGCTTTTTGTTGATTACCACCAGATAGATTTCTTGCTAAAGCATATCCTTCATTTGATCCCCTAACATCAAATTTTTTAATAATTTTTTGACTAAATTGATTTTTTCATCTGCTATTTATAAATTTGAAAAATTTATTAATTTTATTAAAAAAGGGATTTTGGAATTCATAAACATTATCTTTATCTATTTGTCTAATAATAGAATTATTATTTATTGAAAAATCTAAAACCAATCCGTGTTTATGACGGTCTGCAGGAATAATAGAAATATATTCGTCATTTTTTTTCTTTGTACTAAATTTAGTAATATCTTTTTCACCATTTCTATTATTAATAATAATTTGCCCTGTGTGAGTTTTATTAATTCCAGTAATTAATTCTTCAATTTCTTCTTGACCATTACCTTCAATACCTGCAATAGCTAAAATTTCTCCTTTATGAATAGATAAATTAATATTTTTTAGTTTTTTATAAGAAATATTTTTTAATTCTAAAACTGTTTTAGTATCAAAATTATGATCTCAGTTTTTTGATTCAATAATAGTTCTACCAACCATATCAGAAGCTATTTGAGCAGGTTCAATAATTGATAAATTATCATAATGTTTTACTACTTTACCGTGTCTAATAACTGTAGCTTCATCTGCGATTTTTTTTATTTCTCATAACTTATGTGAAATAAAAATTATTGTTTTTCCACTTTCTTTTAATTCTTTGATTACTTTTAATAGTTCTTCAATTTCTTGGGGAGTTAAAACAGCAGTTGGTTCATCAAATATTAAAATATTAGCATCACGATATAACATTTTCATTATTTCAACCTTTTGTTGTGTAGAAACAGAAGCATCTTTAGTCATTTGATCTAAATCAAAATTTAATTTATATTTTTCTTGAAATGCTTGAATTTTAATTCTTGATTTATTTAAATCTAAAAAATTATATTTGGTAAATTCAGAACCTAATATGATATTTTGTAAATTTGTATAATTATCTACTAATTTAAAGTGTTGATGCACCATTCCTATTCCTATATCTGAAGCTTGATTAGGATTTTTAATTACAACGGGATTACCATCAATTTTAATGGTTCCACTTGTTGGAGAATACAAACCAAATAAAATAGACATTAATGTAGATTTACCTGCACCATTTTCACCAATTAAAGCATGTACAGAACCAGGTTTGATTTTTAATGTAATGTCTTTGTTTGCGTAAAAACCCGCAAATTCTTTTGATATATTTAATAACTCTAATTTATACATGTTAATTACCCCTTTTATTAATTTCACTAACTACTAAATTAAAATATTCTTTATTATTTGCATTCATTTCCCCATATAAAACATTTGCTAAATTAAAAACTGCTAAATTGTATTCTGCTATATTATCAGATAATTTAGCTTCATTATATTTTGCTAATAATGCTTGATCCACTGTATTTAATAAATTTTCCGAGCTATTTTCACCAAAGAATTTATTTTTTGTTTCCTTGATAATAGCATCAAAACGTTTAGCATCTTCTTTATTTGACAAAGTTGATGGAGAAGCACCAACAAAACCTAATTCAATTCCACCATTTACTATCATGTTACTTTCTACTGAATTTTGTTCAATTTTTTGAGATTCTAAATTGATAATTCAATTTGTTTCATTAGAATTCGGATACAATTCTGGAAGTGATAATGTTTGACTAATTCCTGATAAAAAACATAAAGCTTTATATATTGCAATACCAATTCTTTTTTCTGCAGAAGTTATAAAATATGGAGCATATGTTGGACCATATGATATTGCCATATTAGAATCTACACCTACTACTCATTGTTGATCTAGTTTATTGGTTTCTTTAATAATATTTGCTGCTGTATTACTTCAATCTCCTGCAACAGGCATTACAATTGTTGGAGCTTGTTCCTTAAATATTTCTTTTCCCTGACCGGTAATTGAAAGAGTAAATTCATTTCTAGTCAAAGGATTATTAGACTCATAAGTAGTTTCTAAAAATACTTTAGAATCTTCTTTATATACATTAGAGAAAATCTTTTTATTTTCATCAGTTTGTTCATTATTTCAAGCTCTAATACCTTCTAAAAAACCATAAGAAAAGTTTGTAGAACCTGCTGTGTCTGCTCCAGATGTTGTATTTACTATTTTTTTAGTTGGATCATCTGGATATTTTTCATTTAAGAATTTTGAAATAGCATAACCTATTAAAAATGATGATTCTTGAGTTCTGAAATTTAAAGAAATACATGTTCCTGGACCTAACTCTGGGATTTGTGTTGCATCTCAATCAATGGAAATAATTTTAATATTTTGTTCTTTAAATTTTTGTTGATAAACTGGAATTTGAATTCAACTTTGAAAAAAAGATGAATGTTGTCATCCTGTTAAAACCCAAATTTTATATTGTTTATTTAAAGCATCTGAATATGCTTGATGAATTTCATTAGTAGACATAGATTTGGTTTCTTTATAAGAAGACATATCTAAGTTAAAACCCACATTACGTGAAAATTCTGAAATAGCTTCTCAAGTCATTTGATTGAAAGAATTATCTGTAACTTTACCTGCTGTTGTAATTTGGATTATTTTATTATTTAAAATATAATCTCTTAATATTTCATTTGATTGGACTTCCTGATATATTTGTTCTCTAACTTCAGATGAAAAATATGTTTGAACTTCTGAAATATTTGTTTTAGCCAAAATATTATCACTTATACATGCCATAGAAAAAGTGGGAGCAATAATTGCACTAATAGTTCCTGATAATATACCAAAAACTTTCAAATGTTTTACACCCATAAGCCTTCTCCATTTAATATTTTTTGAACTTATTATTAAGATATTCTTAATTATGTAATTAATTAAGAAAAAATAAAATGCTATTTGTTATTTTTTTTTAACAAATATATAAATTTTATTTAAATTTATATGTAAAACTTTTATATATTGTGTGCTTTTTTCACAATCTCAAATAATAAAACAGCTGTAGCAATGGAAACATTTAAAGATTGGACTGTACCATTCATTGGAATATAAATTAATTGATCACTTGCTTTTTTAATAGTTGAACTTATCCCTTTAGCTTCATTGCCAACAATTAGAGCAAGTGGAAAATTATATTGAGTTTCAAAATATGTTTGAGCATTTTCTGAAATGCAAGAAGCATAAATTCAAAAATTATTTTTTTTCAGTTTTTCTATGGCAACTTGAATAGAGGGAATCTTACATATATTCATGTTAACAAAGCCGCCTGAACTTATTTTTAATACTTTATCATTTATTTGAGCTGCTCTTTTATCTGGAATAATAATATTAAAAACACCTGCTGCATTAGCTGTTCTTAAAATAGAACCTAAATTATTAATATCTTCTATATGATCCAATATTAAAATAACTTCAGGTTTATTGTGCATAATCTCTTCAATAGAACAATAAAAAAAATAATCATCTACTTCAGCGATTATTCCTTGATGATTAGTAGTAACTATTTTATCCAAATCGTTTTTATTAACTATTTGATATGGAATATTAAATTTTTCTAATACATTTTGATATTGATAAGTTGCATATATTTTTTTAATTTTTAGTTTATTTGATATTGCATCTAATACAGAATTTTTACCTGTAATGTATTTATTGTTTTTTTTATCCATAACTTAAAAAAAATTATTTTTGATTTTTTGCTTTTTGCATTGATCTCATAATTGCTTTAATTTGTGCTTCGGATGGTTTTCTTCCCATTTGCAAAAACATTGCTCTAATCATTTTTTCTGTTATTGGAGGATTTTCTTTAATTTGTTTTTCAAACATTCTTTTAGTAAGAAAAAATGAAAGAGCTGCTCCCACTAACAAACAAACTATACTTAACCCTATAACTAAACCTATTCATCCACCTAAATCCATAACTCTACCTTTATTATTTAAATAACTATTTTGAGTAGTACTCAACAATTAATGATTCATTTATTTCTTGATTTAATTCTTTTCTTTCTGGTAATCTAATTAATCTATATTTAAAATCACCTTCTTCTTTTAATCAAGGTGCTAATTCTTTTTTAGATTTGCTCTCTAAAACTTGAACATTTTTTCTTAATTTATCTTTTAATTCAATTACATCATTGATTTTTACTTGCATTGAAGGGATATCTGCTTTATGACCATTTAAAGTAAAATGTCCATGATTAACAAGTTGTCTTGCTTGTCTTCTTGTTTGAGCTAATCCTGTACGATAAATAAGTGAATCCATTCTAGTTTCTAACATTTGTAAAAAATTAACCCCTGCTTGACCTGGTCTTTTTGCTGTTTTAACAAATGTATTTTTAAATTGTTTTTCTGTAATACCATACATGAATCTTATTTTTTGTTTTTCATATAAATGTAATCCATAATCTGATAATTTTGGTCTTCTTTTATTTCCATGTTGTCCGGGAACTGTTTGTCTTCCTTTGCCTTTTGCAAATTCTTTTCCTGTTTCTAAAATTGAAAATCCTAATCTTCTTGATCTTTTAAATACTGATCCTCTTAATGTTGCCATATTGTTTTATTCTCCTTAAAATAATTAAAATTGATTAAAAATGTTTATTAATTAATATGTAAAATAAATTTTTAAATTAATTATTAATAATTTATTTCTAATGTTTTCACATATAGCTTGTTACTTACAAATATTATTCAAATAAATTAGTTTAATAATTATTTAAATTGCTATGAATAGCAATTAATATTATAATTCAATATTCACATATTTATATTAAATATATTCAATATTGTTAAAATTTATGAAATATTACATTAAGGAGATAGTGTGCAAAATTTTATTCCAATATCAATATTAGGAGAATTTTTAGGAACATTATTGCTTGTAATTCTAGGTAATGGTGTTGTTTTTTCAGTTACACATACTAAAATGATGTCTAATCAACCTGGTAAATGAATTTTAATTGCTTTAGGATGGGGATTAGGTGTATTTGCAGGAGCTTTAATTGCTTTAGCTTTAGATTCACCTGCTCATCTAAATCCTGCAGTAAGCATATATGGTTCTATTGCTTTTTTAAATCCTAATTTTTTAATTTATATTCCATTTCAATTGCTAGGGGCTATGGTGGGTCAAGGAATATTGGATTTCATTAATTATAAACATATTATTGCTACTGCAAAAGATGACCCAAATGCTACAAGAGGGGCCCATTATCCTTCACCAGCTTTTGAAAATAAAAAAGATAAAGCTACCGTTTTTAATTTTTCATATGAATTTATAGGAACTTTTGTGTTGTTACTTGCTATATTTGCAATAAGTAAATTAGATACAGGATTTGCTCAATTAACATTTCCATTTCCTATTCCTATTTCATTAGTAATTATGGCAATAGGTATATCCTTAGGTGGATCAACAGGTTATGCCATTAATCCAGCACGTGATTTAGGACCAAGAATTGTTTATGCTATTTCTAGAGATTATTTTTCCAAAAAAGCAAATAAGGAATTCGCTCTAAATGATTGATCTTATTCTTGAATTCCAATTTTAGCACCTTCTATTGCAGCTTGCATCATGGGTGGTTTAGCAAGAATAGGTGTTTAAATTTGTTTTTGAAAATCATTAATGAACTCTTTCAAATTTTTCTTAATTAATCTTAATTTATACTTATTAGAACTTGTGCAAATAGAAAAATTATTTTAAAAAAAATAAAAAATTAATCTTAAAATTATTGATTCAAATTTATTGTTTTATTTCTTATGAGTTTGTGTAAAACGCTTCATCATTTTATCAAATTTTGATCATCCAACTTAAAAAGTATTGCTACAAGCATTTATTTTAGAGACTTCTTTGCTTGGAAAATTTTTTGATTTTCATTTTCTTCACAAACATTTCTTAATTTAATTAATCAATGATTTAACCCACTTTTAGTGATTTTTACATTTTTGTTTTTACAAAATTCTTCACTTAATTGAGCTAAAGATAGAAATTCATTTTTTCTTTTAAATTCATAAAATTCTAGTTCTAAGGGTTTAAATCTAGACTGTAATTTATGATCTAAAATGTATTGATAATTTTCTTTAAAAATAATATTAGAATCTACTAATCTGTTTTGATTATGTACATCTAAATTAAAAATTCTAGTAATTTGGTTTTTAAAATCTCTTTCAATAATAGAATCAATAAAATTAAAATATGATTTATTTGCTCCAATAATTTGTAAAAAATCAGATATTAATTCATTTTTTTTCAAATATAAAACAAAATGGTTTTTATTTTTAATTTTATTGAAAATAATATGTTTACTAGCAAATTCCAAAACATAATCACAAATATTTTCTGATTTAAATCCTATTTCTAAATGATAAGAAGAAGAATCCAAATTAGAAATTGATCCAGATGAAACAAATATGCCTGCAAAATAAAATGATGCATATGTTTCATCAATTGCTACTATAGATTTTTTACTTTCTATTAATATTTGATTTTTATCCATTGAATAATTCAATCCAATTTGGGATAATAATTCTTCTATTTTTTGAACAAAATCTTTATTATTAAATTGTATTTTTATTAATGATTCTAATTTATTGTTAGATAATAAAATTCCTTGAATAAAAGCTTTTGATTGCTGTTTATTCATCTTTTTGAAAATCAATTCTTTTTTTATTTCAAATGTAAAATTCATAATTAAATTTAATTTTGGGCATAAAAAAAGAGCAGTTTCCTATCTTCCCATCACTGGTATTGTCGGCGTTAAAGGGCTTAACTACTGAGTTCGGAATGGATTCAGGTGATCCCCTTTGCTATTACCACTCAATATTTATTTTACACAAAAATTTTTTTAAATGTAAAAAAAATTATTTTTTTTAACAAAGTTACCAAAATGAATACCGATAAATAAAAAACCAGAGATTTCTCCCTGGCTGTCCTTGTAAAATATAAAAAAAACCAAAAAAAGGACAACTAAATTATATGAAACTTCAATTTATATTTGAAAAAGAATTAGAAAAAATTAATTTAATCTTTGCATTAATGAATCAAATATCTGATTCTTCTCAAGAAAACTTTATTCCAAAAATGATGAAAAGATATGAATTCATATCTAACTTAACAAATTATTCTGTTGAAAGAATTAGAAAAATTCTAAATGTTACTAGAACTTATATGTATTACAAGAAAGGGAAATATTCATTTAAAATTTTTTATTACAATTCAAATATTTGGTATTCAAATTGGTAACTTTACATTTCAAAAACACCTTAATATTTAGGTATAATTTTATTATGAGTAATAAAAAAGGAGAAATTATATGAAAAAAATATTAGCTGTAAGTGCGCTTGTTTCATTAATTCCATTAGCTTCTATTTCAATAGTAAGTTGTAAAAATACTGGAACAAATAATCAAGAACAACAAAAACCTACTCCTGATAATCCAAGTAGTCCTTCTACACCAGACACTCCAGAAATTGGAAAACCAGAAGGAGGAGGAAGTGATTCTGATCAAAACAAACCTTCTGAAACACCTTCAAATCCAGATGTAGCACAACAACTTTTAGCAGCTAAAGAAAAATTCTCAATTGTTGCTAAAGATTCTGGTCATTCACAAGTTAGAGCAAACGAAATAACAAAAGAAAATTTTGATACATACTTTACATTAAATGGTAAGATGGATGGTTTTAGTTATGTTTTAAATAAAATTACACCAATTGGAGAAAATCAATTAGAAATCTATTATAAAATTGAACTTAATGGACAATCAGTAGATTACTCAACTACCTTTAACGGATTCAAAGGATTAAACCAAATTGATTACGATTACAAAAATCAAGAAGATTTCTTTGCAGTTGCGTTAAATAAAGAACACTTAAATACTATTGCATTTGCTGCCCAAATGTATACAAATGCCGAATTAACTAAACCAGGATGAACCTTAAACTTCGATAATAAAGCTAATTATGAATTAACAAAGACAAGTCAATACATCATATTGAATAATGGTGTGAAAATGAACATTTATAAGATTAAGTTTACAGCTGAAAACCCAATTTTTATACCCAATGTTCTAGGTGGCCCATATAATGCACCCTTCACTGAAGCAGGGAAAGAATACCATGATAAAAATGGCGGGTTCCAAATAGCAATACAAGATGGGCAAGATGGGTTAGTGATATAGTTTAATTTAATTCATTTAATAAAAAAAAGAATCTTAGGATTCTTTTCCCAAATTGTAATCACAATCGCAACACTAATTAATTTATAAAATTATTAGAGGTTGGATTGTGATTTTTTTTATAAAAAAATCTTTTCCAACCCCTCCCCTCTGTACTATTCATTCATTTAAGGAAAGGAAAAGAAAAGATGTTAAATAACCAAAATAAATTATCTCATAATGAGAGATATTTAATAAATATTTTATTTAATCAAGAACAAAAATCAATTTCTGAAATTGCCAAAACACTAAAACGATCTAAATCCACAATATCTCGTGAATTGAAAAGAAATACCTTTGATGGTTTTTATGATCACAATGTAGCACAAGAAAAAACTATTAGAAGAAGATGACATAATCATTCAATGTATTTATTAAAGTACAAAGAATAATACAGACGAATTTATGAAAAAGTTTGATAAAAGATATTCAGGAATTAAAACTACTTTTTAAAAACTACAAATTGATGCACTCAAACCAACTTGGAGACAAATATCGTTGAGAAATTAAAAGAAAAGATATTTTAAGAAAAACATATGTTAAGGGCAGAAAAAGGTTTAAAGGAATTTTTTCTAAATTTACTAATTCTTTTGTATTTCCAATATGAACAAGGCCAAAATATATTGATAATCGTAGTGAATTTGGTCATTGAGAAATGGATCTTATCATTGGCAAAAAAGAGCATGGATATGAAAATTTAATAACTTTTCAAGAAAGATTAACTAGGATGGTTGTTATTGAAAGAATTAAAACAAAAGATCCAATGAAATTAAATTCAAAGGTATATCAATTAATTAAAAAGAATAATTTACATGTTAAATCAATAACTATTGATAATGGAATTGAATTTTCAAAAATTGGATTATTAGCTAAATGAATAAATTGTCACGTTTATTATTGTGAACCTTATGTGTCTTACCAAAGAGGTTCAAATGAATATATCAATGGTATTATTAGAAGATTTTGAAAAAAAGGAACAGATTTTTCTAACTTATCCAATGAAGAAATTTTAGATACTCAAAATAAAATTAATCAAATGCCAAGAGAAATTCTTAATTGAAAATCTAGTCTAGATTTATTCAAAAAAAGAATTTAAAATATTAATGGAATATATAAAAAACATATAAGGTGAATTTATTTTTATTTACCTTTATTATAATTAATATTAGTGTTGCGATTGTAATTACAAAAAAGAAACAACCATCAATAAGGTTGTTTTTTTAAAATATAAATTAATATATTATTGTTTTAAAGTTAATTCAAAGAATTCTTTTGCATTTTTGTTTTGCATTGATAAAATTCTATCAAATTCGTCTACAAATTTTTGATCTGCAGTGCTTTTTAATACAAACACTTGATAATTACCAATATTATACATTGAATTCCTGAAAAGATTGCTTGGAATCACAACTTCATTTTGTGCTGAATGTCATTTTAATTCATATCTTGATCAATCACTAGGTAAGTTTGTTCCATTAACAACTATTGCTCTTTCGTATTGAGCAATTCCATATGTTTTTTGTAATTTATAAGTATTAATTTGTGCTTGTTGTTGATTTCCATCATTTGATGGTTTTTGCTGAACATTTGTAGGTTTTATATCTTCTCTAGCAGGTTCAACAATAATTGCACCATAATTTTTGTTAATAATTTGTTCTTTCATTCAATTAAATAATTCAGTATTTTGTCCACCATTTACTTGTCTTTGTGTAAAGTAACCATAACCACCATAAGCATCTATACTTTGAACTTTGAAATATTCATTAGGAATATCTATTATTTTACCATCTTTATCTTTAGCATGGAATTTGTAATGATTTATATTATCAGATAAGTTTGAACCACTAATTCAAAGATTTATTCATCACTTACCACCACTATCTGCAGTATATGATAATGAAGATGATTTTACACTCAAAATACCACGTTCAAGAGTAGCGTCAGAATTATCACTTCCAGATCCACCTGTTCCAGGATTACTTCCAGATCCACCTGTTCCATTATTACTATCTCCTCCTTCAGAAGGGTTGTTTTGATCTGTAGAAGGGTTATTAATTTCTGGAGCGTCTGGTATAGTAGGGTTTCATTGCTCTTGATTATTTGTTTCACTATTTTTACAACTTACTATTGAAATAGAAGCCAATGGAATTAATGAAACAAGTGCACTTACAGCTAATATTTTTTTCATATAATTTCTCCTTTTTTCTTATTCATATTATTCATGAATAACACAATAATATTTTACCTAAATTAAAGTTTTTTTTTGGAATGTAAAGTTACCAATTTGAATACCAATAATTACTTGATTTAATTTGTTTAACGATTTGTCTTTAGAGATGAATTTTCTTAATGCTTATGTTTTTGTTCTATTGTTCCTTTTTGTCTCGAAGAATAAGCGTTAGTTGCATATCATTTGATATTTAATAAGTTTAATCTTGAATTTTCTAAACCATTATTAGATGTAATGGATTTAACTTTTGTTGGCAATTTTTTTAAATTATTTCTTACAGCTTTTAGAAATTCTGTGTTTGTTTTTTGTTCATACAAACTTATTGATAACCTTCTAGATTTTCGATCAATCATTGTTGATCAATATTTACTATCTCCTTTGCAACCTTCAACTATATCAATCTCAATGGTTGCCTTATCTTCCTTTATTATTTATTATTTTTAATCGCTCATGAATTGAAGATGTAATAAATCTTTTAGTTAGTAAAATGGTCTTTTTTGATATTTTCCATATTTTAAATAAGGAAATATTCTCAATGCCACTCCATATCATTGACCATTTTTAATTAATCAATAAATATGTTTTGGTGAGTAATATTTATTAAATTTTTCATTTATGAGTTTTGATAAAGTTTTAGCAGAAGTTTTATTTCGTTTGCTCTTTGCTATCTTTCTTACAAATCGAGCACTTGATAATGTTTGCTATTTCTCTTTGTTTTTTTGTTTTTGTATTTATTTTACGAGGACAACCAACACATGTGTTGGTTTTTTATTATTGGTAATTTTTTTGGTAACTTTGTATTTTTTTTCTGCTACCATAGAAGTAGGAGGAAATGTAAAATTATGAAAACTAAAAGTAAAATTATAATTGCTAGTTCAGTTTTAGCTGTTGGTGCAATAGCAACAACATCAGCATTAATACCTAGCATGTTAAAAAAAGAAACACAAAATATTACTATTGAAACAAAAGATATAAAAAATCCTATTATAGATTCAGTGGTTGTTGATACAAAAGAAGAAGCAATTGTTGATTCAACTTCTTCAACAACAATAGAAAATTCAAAAACTGAAACAAATATAGTGGAAGATGGACAAACTCAGTTCCCTCCAATTATTAATGATGGAAATATTGACAACATCGACAACCAATTTAAAAAATTAAGTTTATCATTTAAACAATTAAATAAAGATTCATTAGGTAAAGCTGGATTTTATTTTGAAGTCCCAAATGATGTAAATGGCGGATTATACAATGATGAAATTCTTGCTTCATTTGGTGATAAAGTATTCTTTAGAGTAGCAGAAAATGATAAAGACAATATTACTTTAACTGATTTAAGAGTTTTTGTTAATGACAATGAAGCATGATCATTAGGTGTTTACCATGTTGAAGGAGACAGATACATGATTGAAATACCATCAGAAGATAGTGCTTGAGCAAAAGAATTAAACGAAAATTCAGTAATTACTTTTAAAGCTTATTTTGGTCCAATAAAATTGAATGATTGAGTATATGATTTTAATTCAAGAACATATGCAATTAAAATAAATGGAAGTATGATTGATTCACAAACTAACTCATTTATTTTTGATGATGTTAATATTGAATCACAAAAAATAGTAGTTTTAGAAGAAAGTCCTACTTTTATTAAACCACTTCAATTTAGAGTATATCTAAATGGATATAATGTAACAATTAAAAATTTAACAATTCCAAAAGGTACTCAATTAGAATTTATTAATAAATCAGAATATGGAAATTCAACTACTAACAAACAAGTTCCAATAATTGATTTATATGGTGGATATAGATCAATGTATGCTGAAGATAGACAATTAAAAATTGATGGTGCTATTGGTAGATTCGGTGATGTTGAATATTCAAATTCAATGAAAGCAGCATGTGGAATAGCTGTAATTCTTGAATCAGATGATTTAGATCAAGAATGAATTGAAAAACAAAACAAATAATTATTAATTAACATTTAATTATTAATTAACATTTAATAAAATCCTCCTTATCTTCTTTTGATAAAGAGGATTTTTTATTATTAAAATAACTAATTGATCAAATATATCATCACCAATTTCAGAAATTTCTAGATTAAAATTTCTAGCAATAATATTACCTAAAGTTGCCAAATAATTTAAATCATTTAATTTCTTAGGTTTTTTAAAAGCCTTTGAATAAATTGTAGCCAGTAAAGCCTCTCTTGTGTGATTATCACATTTAAATGTTGGATCATTACCATGATTAGAAGTTATTATTAATAAATCATTTTCATCTAAAACATTTATTAATTTAGCTAATTTAACATCAAATTAAATTAATATTGTTTGCATATCCTTCAACATCTCTTCTATGACCATAATGAGAATCAAATTGAACTAGATTAGTAAAAATAATTTCTTATCATTTGATTTTTCTGTTGCTAAATCAATTGTAATATCCATTCCATTAGCATCACCACTTGATGGAAAATGTTTTGAAATACCTTTTCCTGAAAAAATATCATTTATTTTTCCAACAGAAATTACTTCAATATTTTTTTTCTTGTAATTTATCTAATATTGTTTTTTTAGATGGCATAACTGAATAATCATATCTATTAAATGTTCTTGTATAATTTCCATTTTCACCAATATATGGTCTAGTAATAATTCGACCAACATTTCACTCCAATTTAGATGAACAAATTCTTCTTGCTTCTTTTGCATATCTATATAGATTATCTAAGCCCATATATTTTTCATGTCCACATATTTGTAAGACACTATTTCCAGAAGTGTAAACAATTATTGCATTATTTTTTATTTCTTCTTCAGTTAATTCATTAATAATATCAGTACCACTTGCAGATTTGTTACCAATAATTTTTCTTCCATCAAAAGCTTTTTCTAATTCATAGAAGCAGAATTTAAATCTATGCTGGATTTTTAGAAAATGAAAAAGTAGATTTCAATCTCCCTCAAATAGAAACTATAATCCAAAATTATGGTTTTTTATCTACAACTACCAACTATAATCTGTTGGACATAATTGAATTGATGATATATTAGGACCATCACTAGATGAGCCTTGCATTTTCAAAATTAAAATTCTTTATTTATCTCATGATGTTGCTTATATACCAGGTTTTGATGCAAATAATAATTTTAGTAATAAAAATGCCCAAGTTTTAATTAAAAGATATCCTAAATTGAAGATAGATAGAGTATCAAAAATAGAGGATAAAAATATTTTAGAAATGACTATGATTGAATAATATAATTTAAATTATAAATTTATTAAATAAAGAGGTTTAGTATAATGGTAGTACTGCAGATTCCAAACCTGCTTGTAGGGGTTCGATTCCTCTAACCTCTGCCATATCATAAAATATGTCCACAAATCAAGAAGTTCAAAAAATAAAAATCAATAGTAATAATATAAATTATCATGCTTTATTTTGGCAAAGCAAACAATTTCAATCTAATGATGTTGCTATTGTTTATTATCATGGATTAAATGGAAAAACCAAAATTGTGAAGCCTCTTTTACAAGGGTTAAATCAATATGATTTTTATGCTATTGAACAGCGAGGTCACAAAGGTTCTGGCTTAAAAACATCAACTAATGTCAAAAAACATATTCAAGATATTGATAATGTTGTTTCTTTTTTAAAAACTAAATACAACAAAATATATCTATGCGGTGAATCTATGGGGGCATTATACATATCTCTATATGGTTATAAATTTCCTAATAAAGTAAATGGTATTTTTGCATGGTCCATTCCTTTTTATCCAAAAGATATTATGAAAGAAAAAAAATCTACTAAATTCAAAATATTTATTAGAGTGTTTTTATGTTTTCTCTTAAAATGAAATTATTATTACAGTGCTAAAGTGGATTATCCTAAATTATCTAATTCAAAGTTTTTACTAAAATTAAATGAAATGAATGTTGATACTAAAAGTTCCTGTGCTGAAGAAATTGCAATTTGAAAAGGTTCTTTGCAAATCAAAAGATTATTCTTACATTCTCAACCTAAAACACCTATATTTTATTGACAAGGTGATTTAGATATTATGTCTAATAACAAATTATTAATGAAAATTCAAAAGAAAAACTATATCTATGCTTCTTTAATTTCTAATGCAAAACATATTTTGATGTATGAACCAGGATTTGATATTATTGTTCAATTTATTCAAAATCATATTAATAATCATTAAGAAAAGATTTTAAAGATCTATATAAAAAATTATTATTTATAGAATTAGTGTTTAAATAATATTGTTCAAAATTTGTTCCTAAATAATAAAAAGATTTCAGTAATGATATTGGTGTAGGTTTGTAACTCATTTTATGTTCTTGACATAACATGCCGCCTTCATAAAAATTAAAACAATATAATTTTTGGTTGGATTGACAAATAGCACAATATGCATAATTTAATTGTTTTCCATTAATAGATAAACATAAATTTAATAAATAAGTTAAGATAAATTCCAATTTTTGAATACTATCTTGAAAATTTTTAGCAAATTCTGTATAAGCAAATAAAAATTTATTGCTAGGTTGATTAACAAATTGAAATATATAGTAGATTTCATTCATGTAAATATTATTTAATGAAAAATCTACAAAATATTTAATTTGTGAACTTTTTAATAAAAAATAGTTTTCCTTCCCATAATTGGAAAAGTATTCAATTTCCACTATTGATCCTACAAAAATGTTATTTCTATTTTTACTTTCTAGCTTCTGTATTCCCTTTGCTAAAAAATACATAATATTATCATTTGTAAGTATTTTTATAATAGCATCATGATCATTTTTTAAATGAATATTTAAAACTAATCCTTCTATTGATTTCATAATAATAAATAATTTACTTATATTTATTATAGTATAATGACTAATGATAACATGATTCAGAATAAATACATAACTACTAAAAAAATTAATATTAAAGTTGTATTAAATCCTGATTCTAATATTGATTTTTTTAATTTAATTTTTGGTTATATATCTGATTATTTAAATATCAATGTTTCTTATATTGAACATTTTTCTGTTAAAAATTTAGAATCTTTAAAAATTGATAGTAATGAAAAAATAGATTTTTACTTTGTTGATTTTATTAAATCTTATGAATATATTTTTGCATGGAATTTTTATTCTAAATTACATGAATTAAATAACTCATTTCAATTAGTATTATTCAAAGATAAAATTGACAATGATGATGTGCAGTATTTTAAAAATGGTGCAGATAATATTATTTATTTATCAAATCAATATTATGATTCTCCAGAAAACAAAGAAAAATATTTAAAATGAAAATTGTTCTCAATTTTAAGAAGAAAATGAGATGATAGTCATAGCCAACTAGTATTAATTCATAATGGTGTTATTATTGATTTGATAAAAAGAAAAATTGTAGTAAATAATAAAGAAATTAAAATGACTAATAAAGAATTAGAAGTTTTATCTATACTTATGAATGAATTTTTCAAAAAAAATAATTTTGTGTCTAAGAAAAAAATCTTTAAAAAAATTTATGGAATAGATAATAATCAAAAATCAAGAGTTGTCGATCAAATTATTTTTAAATTAAAGAATAAATTGCCTAGTGATTTTCTAGAAATTGACAAGCATAAAGGAATAAAAATTGCTCAACTTTTAATATAAGTATTAAAATTATTATGTAATGGTAAATGAAAATGAGAATAAAATAGGATTGGTTTTTTTATGTAAAACTACTTTTATTGGTAAAAACTTTTTTAAAGTTGAGACAGCAAGCGGAGGAAAAGGAATTGTTTATATTAATGAAGTATCAGATTATTATGTTACTGATCTTCATTCTATTGTTAAAGAGAACGATATTATTTATTTAACTTTAAAAAGCATTCATGAGGATAATACTTTAATATTTTCTTTAAAAGAAAATAAAACTCATTTTTTAAAAACTCCTTTTGAATTCAATTTTAGTAAAGATTTTTCTGATAAATTCCAAAATTTATTTAACTTTACAAATGAGGAGATAAAAAAATGAAAGAAATAAATATAAATTTTGATAGATCTGAATTGAATTTAAAAGAAATTCTTTCTTATTCAGATAAAGTAAAAAACATTCATGATAAAATGGAAAAATTTGAAACAGAAGGTTCAAGTTTTTTAGGATGAAAAGATTTACCTAACAATATCAATAATAAAGAATTAGATAGAATGGAAGCTATTGCTAAAAAGCTACACAAAGATGGAGTAGAAACTTTAGTAGTTATAGGAATAGGTGGTTCTTATTTAGGAGTTAGAGCTGGAATCGATTTTGTGCTTGGTGAATTGCCTGGAGATGAACAAAAAATGGAAATTATCTTTGTAGGAGAATCTCTTTCATCGACAGCTTTAGTACAAAAATTAAGATATGTAGAAAACAAAAAATTTGCTATTAATGTTATTTCAAAATCAGGAACAACTTTAGAGCCTGCTATTGCTTTTAGATTATTTAAAAAAATGTTAGAGGATAAAGTTGGTGTTAACAATGCCAAAGATTATATTTTTGCTACAACAGATGCTTCAAAAGGAGTGTTATTAGATTTAGCAATGCAAAAAGGATATGAAAGATTTATTATCCCTGATGATGTGGGGGGTAGATTTAGTGTTTTAACACCTGTGGGATTATTCCCATTTGCTTGTGTGGGTCTAAATATTAAAAAAATGGTTGCAGGAGCTAAATTAGCAAATGATGCTTATAGTTCAAACAATTTAGGAACTAATCCTGCATATCAATATGCTGTTGCAAGATATTTACTACATTCTCAAAGAAAATATCCAGTAGAAATGTTGGTATCTTATGAAAATGCTCACAAATACTTTTTAGAATGATGAAAACAATTATTCGCTGAATCAGAAGGAAAAAATGGAAAAGCTTTATTACCACACTCAGCTTTATTCACAACTGATTTACATTCTTTAGGTCAAATCATCCAAGAAGGATCAAAAGTATTGTTTGAAACTGTTATAACTGTTAAAAAACCTAAATATGATATCAAAATTATAGAATTAGCTCAAGATGAAGATTTAGATAAATTAAATTATTTAGCAGGTAAAACAGTTCATGAAATTAATAATATTGCTTTTGAAGCGACATTAGATGCTCATTCATTAGTGGGGAGAGTACCTAATATCCATATTCAAATCGAGGATTATTCAGAAGAAACATTTGGTTCTCTTGTAATGTTTTTTGAAAGAGCCGTTGCAATCAGTGGTTATTTATTGGAAATAAATCCATTTAACCAACCTGGTGTAGAAGTTTATAAATCAAACATGTTTAAAACATTGAAAAAACCAATGTAATTTTCTTATATAATTTATTTGCCATCAAAATAGTAACCTTGTAACTTGGTCAGGTTAGAAATAAAGCAGCCATATCAAGAAGTATTATGTTTGGTGGTTTTATTTTTCCACATTTGTTTTCAACATTATTTTTCCAATTAAAATATTGATATAAATGTGTTTTCCACATAATTAACACGCCTTATTATTAAAAAAATAAACAAACATATAACTTTAATATATAAATATATTAAAATATATTTGTAGTTATGAAGTTTACCATTGATAAAAAAAATTTAATAAAACCACTAGAAAATGTTTATAAAGCAATTGATTCAAATAATATTTATGCTCAATTAAGAAATTTTTTTATTAATGTATTTGATAAAGAAATTGTTATAAAAGGTTCTAATGGGTATTTTTCAATTGAAAGCAAAATATTAGAAAGTAAAATATCATCTATTGAATCAATAGGAAATTTTTTAATACCTGCTTCTTTATTTTTAAACATCATAAAAAAATGTGAAGGAAACATTACTTGTTTCATAAAAAGTAATTCGTTAATAATACAAAATGAAAAAGATATTTATGAAATTAATTTATTGGAAGATAATGAATATCCTGCAATTGATTTTTCTTTATATGGAGAAAAAATTATAGTAAATGCAAAAAAATTAAAAGAAGCAATTGATAATGTTATTTTTGCAACTTCTCAAACAAATGAGGAACTTATTTTAACTGGTGTAAACTTAAAATATGAAAATCAAAAATTTTACATCTCAGCAACTGATGGTTATCGATTAGCTCAAGAAATTATAGAAGTAAAAGATGATCGAAATATTTCATTTGATGTAACTATCACTAATAAAAATATTAAAAATTTTATTCCTTCTTACATTGAAGGTGATGTGACATTATATGTAAATGAACACAAAATAAATTTAATTAAAGATTCAACTAATTTCCAATCTAAGATAATTGATGCTCCATATAAAGATCTTTCAAATATATTTAATATGGAATATTCAAAAAAACTAGAAATCAATAAAACTATTTTGAATAATTCAATTAACAAAGCAATGTTTGCATCTAATTTTGATAGTTCATACAATAAATTAAATTTCTTAATTAATAATGAAAAAATTGAAATAACAACAAATGATAAAATAGGTCGATCAAATGTCGTAATAACATCAGAAGATTTTAAATATGATGGCGAAGAAATTTCTATTACATTAAATTACAAATATTTAAAAGAAGCGATAAATGTTTTTGGTGATAAAATTTATATACATTTATCTAATGCACAAAAACCTATTAAAATTAGTGATGACAAAAGAAATAACAATCAAATTATAAGCCCAATGATTTCTTAAAAGAGGTATATATGAAAGTAAAAATAAGAGGAAAGTTTATAAAATTAGGTCAATTAATTAAAAAACTAAATATTATAGATACAGGTGGACAAGCTAAATATTTTATTAAATCTCATGAAATCAGAATTAACAATGAAGAAGATGTTAAAAGAAACACAAAAGTTTGACTAAATTCTACTGTGTGAATTGATGACCAAGTATTCTATATTGTTGAAGATGATAAATAAGCAAATAATTAATTTAAAGCATAATTATGGAAAATAAAATACATCAAGAAATAAACGAAATTTTTGATAAATTAAATTGACCTAAAATAAACTTTCATGTAGTAAAACCAACAAATATTGAATTTGGTGAATATACATCTAATGTTGCTCTATCAGCAAGTAAAACTTTATCAACTAAACCTCAAGAAATTGCACAAAAAATAATAGATAATTTTGATAATAAAAAATTTAATATTAAAGAAATAAAAATTATGGGACCAGGTTTTATTAATTTTTATTTTGATAATAATTATTATTCATCAATTGTTAAAGAAATTTTTCAAAATTCAGAATTTGGTAAGCAACCAAAAAATAATAAAGTAATTAATAATGAATATGTATCAGCAAATCCGACAGGTTTTTTACATGTTGCACATGCAAGAGGGGCTGTTATTGGAGATAGTATATCTAATATACTAGAATATGCAGGATACAAAGTTATTCGTGAATATTATATAAATGATAATGGTTCTCAAATTGATCGGTTAGCTATTTCTATTTATGTAAGATATCATCAAGAATTTGGTATATCAATGGAATTACCTGAAGATTCATATGCTGGAATTGATATTATTTGAGGGGCAAAAGAATTAATAAAAATTGTAGATAAGAAATTTTTAAATGTTGCTTTTGAAGAATGTAAAGAAGAAATTAAAAAAATGTCTATCAAAATTATGTTAGACAAGATTGAAAAAGATTTAAAAGAATTAGGCGTTGAATTTGATATATGATTTTCTGAAAAATCTCTTTATACTGATGGATTAATTGACCACCAATTAACAACATTAAAAGGAATTTATGAAAAAGATGGTGCCAAATGATTGAATACTACTCAATTTGGAGATGATAAAGATAGAGTTTTAGTTAAAAGTAATGGTGAAAGTACATATTTTTTATCAGATACAGTTTATCATACTATCAAACTAAATAGAGAACCCAAACCAATCAAACTCTTAGATATTTGAGGAGCAGACCATATAGGTTATATTAAAAGAGTAGAAGCAGCATTAGAATTACAAGGATATAAAGATTGTTTACATGTAATCACAGTTCAATTAGTTAAATTAATTAAAGATGGTCAAGAACTCAAAATGTCTAAAAGAAAAGGAACATCTTTATTTATGTCTGAATTAATATCAGAAGTTGGCAAGGATACTACAAGATTTTTTTTACTAAATAGATCAAATACATCTTCAATAGAATTTGACTTAGACCTAGCCAATATGAAAACGAGTGATAATCCATTATTTATTGTTCAATATGCCCATGCAAGAACTCAACAATTAAAAGCTAAATCTAAAATACAGAATATTGATACATCCAATTTAAATTATCAAACCACAGAATATAATCTAATCAATTTAATGAATAAATTCCCAGAATTTGTTGTACAAATTGCAGAAAATTATAAAGTGCATTTGCTAACTCAATATTTAATAGATTTATCTAGAGAATATAATTCATTTTATTCAAATTGCAAAATAATTGATACAGAAAGAGAAAATGAATTATTGTGTTTATCATTAGCTTGTGGTAATATATTGAAAATTGGATTAAAATTATTAGGTATCTCAGCGCCAGAAAGGATGTAATTATGAAAACAATACTATGTATAATGAAAGACTATATGAATCAAACAAAACGTGATGATTATACTTTTGATGAATTATTCGCTCAAGTAGAAAAAGAACTAGGAGCAGAATGAGCAAAACAAAAAAAAGATTTTGATGAAACAATATCTACTAAAAAAGGTGAAACATATAAATTATTAACTATTGCAGGAGACTTTGTTCGTAATGACAATGGTACTTTTAAATTAAAAAAATTATAATAATTCATGAATGTTAAAACAGTTTTATATTATCGTTATTTAATGAGACAATCTTTTATTGTTAATATTGTCTTAATATTGATATTATCTACAATAACATTTTTGTTATTCTTTACTCCTATATTAGACAGACTTACCAGCATTATTATTGTTAGTATAGTTTGAGTTTTTGCTTTATATGGGTTATGTGTATCTTTTGTATGATTATATAAATTTATAAAATGCAAAAAATCTTTGAAAAATTTAGATTTATATAATCATATTACAAATGCAGCTATTAGAAATAAAGTTGTTCAATCCCAAATAAAGATAAAATGTTTATTTACAACTCAAAATCAGGCCCAAAATTTTTTTAATACAATAGAACCTGAAATAGAAAAACAAAAGAAATTAATATCTTTAAAAAAACATGAAAATTAATTGAATGAAAAAAAAGAAAAAAAACTCAATAGAATTTATTAAATCTAAAGAAGAGATTGACTTTATTGCTCAATTAATAATTAATTTAACTAAAGATATTAATTCCAATTATATTTTTTTAAAAGGTGATATAGGAACAGGCAAAACAACTTTAGTTAAATCAATTGCAAAGTATTTAAATGAAAAAGAAACTGTTATATCTCCGTCATTTAATAAAATGTTTGTTTATGAAAAATTTATACATATTGATGCTTATAATATGAAAGATCAATCTTTGAAAGAGTTTGAAGATTATTTTGAAAACAAGATAGTAATAATAGAATGAGCAGAAAATTTAAATGATAAATTTGATTTAGGATTCCAAATAGAAATTTTATATATAGATGAAAATGCAAGAAAATATATAATTAGTTGAAAGGAATAAAATGAAGTTATTTATTGATTCATCTCAATCAAGATTTATAGCAGCATTAATAGAAAACAATAAAGTTATATTTTCCAGCAACATTGAAACCAAATATAAGGTAGAAGAAATAATAAAATTTTTTGAAAATGTTCCTAATTTACACAATATTCATAATATATACATTAATTTAGGTCCGGGATCTTTTACTGGAGCAAGAATAGCTTTATTATATGTAAGAACTTTAGCTCAATTAAATAATAAAATTAAAATATATACTACTAATACATATTCATTATTATCATCTTTAAATAAAAAGTTTTTTCAACGAAAATTTTTTATTTTTGCAACTAAAAATAAATCATATTTATTGACTAATAAATCAGTAAAAATTGTTAACAAGCATGCTAAAGAAAGTCAAATCAATTATGATTTATTATTAAGCAATTTTGATAAATTTCTTAATACTTTTACTTTATCTTCACTAGAAAATTTACAGCCCACATATGCTTCACAACCACAAATAGGAGAAATTAAAAAATAATAATGAAAATTCTAGGAATTGAATCATCTCATGATGATACATCTATTGCTTTAATAGAAAATCAACAAGTTTTATTTTTTCATAAAATTTCTCAAATAGATATTCATAAAAAATATGGTGGAACTATCCCTGAAATTGCTTCTAGGGAACATTTTCAAAATTATTATATTTTATTAGAAGAAATTAAAAAAGAATTTGATTTGAATACTATCGATGCAATTGCTTATACAGAAAAACCTGGTTTAATTGGATCATTACAAATGGGTTATTTATTTGCTCATGCTTTAAGTAAATATTTAAACAAAGAATTAATACCTATTAATCATTTATATGGTCATATTTTTTCTGTTTTATTAGATACTAATAAAAATATAGAATATCCATCTATAGCTCTTGTAGTATCTGGAGGACATACAAATTTATATTTATTAAATAATTCACAAGATATTCAACTTATAGGGCAAACTCAAGATGATGCTGCAGGAGAAGTATATGATAAAGTGGCAAGAGTTTTATTCAACCAATTTCCTGGTGGGCCTGTGATAGATCAAATATTTCAAGATAATAGAAACAAAATATCTACTAATATCAAATTATTAAACCCCAAATTGGAGCAAGAATTAGATTTTTCTTTTAGTGGATATAAAACACAAATTATGAATTTATCTAAATCTGATTCTATTAATAAAACAGAATTAGCTTATGTATTCCAACAACAAACAATAGATTTTATTATTTCAAAAGTAAAACTAGCTATATCTAAATATCAACCAAAATCTATCATTTTATCTGGTGGTGTTAGTGCTAATAGTTATTTAAGAGAGCAATTTTTAAAATTACATTCTAATGCACTTATACCATCTTTAAAATATTCAACTGATAATGGGGCAATGATAGCCATTGCTGCATATATACAAAAAAAGAATATTAAATAAATATATTTAATACTTGGTTTATATATAAGAATTGTAGATTATAGCTTTTTCATGAATAAAGAATTTTGAATAAAGTATAGTTATATTATTTTATAAGTTACTTTTTGATCAACCATTATCATTTGTACTTTTATAACATTATTTTCCATTAAAGATTTATTAAATTGTGAATAGTTATTGAAAATAAATTCTACTAAAGTATCAATTAAAATAGTTTCTAATTCAGTAACAATTCCTCTACCACCAAATTCTTTTTTAAAGTTTGTGTGTAAAACTTCTGAGATATTGTGTATAAATTCATCATCATATTGTAAATCAATATTTTTTTCTTTCATGATATTAGATTTAATCTTATTTATTTTAGAACTAACAATATCTTTAACAATATTTATATCTTTAATAAAATTAAAAGCAACAATATTTTTATCACCAATTCTATTTAATATTTCAGGACGATTTAATGTATCTCTAAAATATTCAGTCACATTTTTTATAAAATGTTTTTCAAGTTCATCAGGATTTAATGAAGGATTGGCTGTTCTAGAACCAATATTAGATGTAAAGATTATGAAAGTTTGACCAAAATCAACAATTTCACCTTGAGAAGATGTTAATCTACCATCTTCTAATATTTGTAAGAATTTATCTAAAATTTTTCCATGAGCTTTTTCAATTTCGTCAAAAAGCAATATAGAAAAAGGATTTTCTTTTACCTTGTTTGTTAATTCACCACCAGCATCATAACCCACATATCCTGGAGGGGCTCCAATTAATCTTTGATCACTATGTTCATGATTAAATTCACTCATATCAAATCTAATAATTCTATTTTCATCATCAAATATAAATTGTGATATTGACTTAGCTAATTCAGTTTTACCAGTACCTGTAGGACCTGCAAAAAACAATATACCTTTAGGTTTATTATTATCAACTGAATGTAATATTCCATTCATACCTATAAAACTTCTAATTAAAGTTTTTTTAACTTTTTGAATTGCTTTATCTTGGCCCTTAACTCTTTCAGATAATATTTTTTCAATATTGGCCATTTTGTTAACATCTATTTTTTCTCATTCAGAATCTTTTTTAAAAAAAGTTGCTAATTTATATAATTCAGAAAATGTAAATTCTTTTCCTAAATTATCATTTATATTTAATTTTGAAAGTTGGAGCATTTCTCTAAAAGATAATCCACTAGAAATAGAAATAGCATTTTTAAAATCATAATGATCATAATCACCAATTGTATCTTTTAAATTTGTGAATTTATTTCCATATAATTTGAAAAATTCTTCTCTTTCATCTTTATTTGGTTTAGCAATATTTATAGAAGCAAATTCAACATTATTAGTCATTAAAGAATTTACTACATTCGAATTTCTGGCAATAATTACTAATTTATAATAATCATTTTTAAATTTATTAGATGATGTTTTTTTAAATTCTATAAAAGCTTCTAATAGTTCTGAGAGCTTTAGCATGACTAAGTTAGAAGTGTTTTGATTTAATAAAATATCTGAAAAATTTAAAACAAAGATTGATTTATTAGATCTATCATAATTGTTTTTGGTATCTGATAATTGAGTACTAATTCATTCAATATATTCATCTAGCGACTCAACACCATTATGTTCCTCAAAAAAATTTTCATTTTCTTCATCTTGTTGATTATTGTTTTTTGGTTTTGTTATAATATCCGGATTCTCTTTTGAAATTAGTACAATACCTTGTTTTGGTGAAAAATAACTAAATACATTTACATTTGTAAAATCTTGAAAAGATTTAATTGATAAAAATTTTGTAAGATCTATAAATGAAGAATCAGAACTATGAGTATCAATTAATTCTTTATAACTTTTAGAACTAGTTGGAATTAAATCATCAACATTTCCTGTGACTAATACTATATTTTTTTGCTGAATTTTAATTCACAGCTTTTCTAAACTTTTGTAAAAACTCATTATTTTAACTCTCTTTCCATCACTAATTGCCTTGAATTACTTATATCTCTTTTAATTGAATTAATTGCTACAGACCAACCATCTTTTCTTAATTTATTAATTAATTGTTCAGATGTTTTATTACACATATGACCTACATAGTTTCCTAATTTATACTTTATCTTTCCATCTGAATTCATAATAATATCTATTGAATTTCTTGAAGGATTTATCATTGAATATTTAATATACATGTTTGAATATGAATCAACTCCAAGTTGTTTTATTTTATTTTTATTAATTGTAAAACCTTCTTCTTTTAATTTTTTATTAAATTCTTTATACATCATTACTAATCTATCATTTTCACTTTTTTTGGATTCAATCAATGGTAAAACATCAGAAATTTCTTGGGAAGTTTTAGCAGATCTTATTTCTTGTTTTAAAAGCAATTTTACTTCATCTGATAATTCAGATTCATTAATAAGAGAATTGGCTTTAGTTAAATATTCTTGTTTTTTCTCTTCTTTGATAAGTTCATGTCTAATCTCAGATATCGCTTTTTCAAAATTTTCATCATTTATATTAATATTATTTTTCTTTAAATAATCAATAGCATCATATGTCATGGTTCCATATTTAGCAATAGCACTTGTAAAATTAAAAGTAGTTTGGTTAAGAATGTTATTAATTAATGTATTGTGTGTATTTTCTAACAAGTATCTTATGTTAGTGACTTCTTTTTCAATTGTACTAATTTTATTCATTAAAGATTGTTCAAATTCTTTTCCTATGAACGATTTAATTAATTCCTTTAATTCTTCCACTTTAGATATTCAATCATCAAACTTAAATTGAGAATTATATTTTCCCTTTATTCTTTCTTTATCTTTTTTTAATTCATTAATTAAAGTGTCACAGTTTTTTATATATAAATCAACATGCTGAATAGTGACACTAATTGAATGACTCATTTGTAATCCTTTCCATAATTGCAATAACTTCTTTTCATTTATCTAAATATTCTTGTAATTCATTTAACTTAAATTTAAATAGTTCTTTTTCAATTTCTTCTTTCTCTTTATGAGAGAATTTATTTCTCTCTCTTTTTATTCAATGAAATTTTTCTATTATATTTTTATCAAGTTTTTGTTTCTTTTCAATAATTATTAAATTATCATGAAGTGTGGACTTAGGATCATCATTACCGCTCAATTGCCTAAAGAACTTATCAATTTTTCCTCTAATTTTATTCAAGTAAAGAATTTCCAATTCTTCAATTATTAATTTTTTATTATTTTTAACAATTTCATCATATTGAGTCTTTAGTAAAGGACTATATTTATCTTTATTTTCATTAAATACTAACTGATCCGAAAGTTTTATGGCATCATTTATTAATTTAAGATCATTTGTATCTTTTAATTTGTTTATTTCATTAATTAATTCTAATTCTTCTTTAACTTCTTTTATATTCTTATTTAAATTTTCTATACTATAGTCACATTCACTATATAAGTAGTTAATTTTATTAACCCCATTATTGTCTGAATTAGTTAATGAATCAATTTTGGATGAATTTAACATTTCAATTATTTTAGTATTGTTAATTTTTGTCAGTTTTTTAAATTCTTCCATATTTATTAAACTACTAAATATTCATTCTAATTTAATATCTTCAATATGATCAAAGTTATTGATTATAAATTCTTTGTAATCTTGTGATTGAGATAATTCAATGTAATTATCAAAAATATATTGTTTTATAATAGATTTTTGAGTTTCATTATTAGTTGCTTTTAATCAATTAAGTCAATTAATTGAGTTAATAGTTTGATTAATTAATTCATTGAAATATTCTCTATCATTTAGAACAGAATAATATATTTTCTTCATTTTAAATTTCAATAAATCATCATTATTTATTTTAAAAATTTCTTCTTTTGAATCAAACACGCAAATTTCATGTTGATATATACCTATATTTTTGTTTTGATTTAATAATTCATTATTTTTTGTAACCGTTTTAATAATGTCTTTATAATCATTAATATCTAATATAGGTTTTTCTACCCTTGTTGTGCCTATGTGTGGAAATAATTCACTATTCTTATTGATATCTTTTTCAAAATATCTTAAAACAATATTTAATGTATTAAATTGGACCATTTTTTCTATAAATTCATAAAATGATTTATTAGGTATTTCAATATTATTATTTTCGAAATCTATTTTGGAACATTCAAATTCATTTTGAAAATTTGAAAAAACAATATTTTTAAAATAATCATCTTGGTCGTTTATATCTTCTACATCTTTAAGAATAGCATCACTTTTATCCTTCAACATTTCTTCAATGCACTTATTTTTATTTTCTTCTTTGTTTTTTTCATAAACAGCGATTAATTCTTTACTTAAGTTGGAAACATTAATGATAGGAATATTATTTTTTTTGAAAATATAATTAGTGTTTTGTAAATCAACTAAAAATTCTTCTTGTTTAACTTCATCTTTTGGTTGCATTCCATAAAATTTATCTTTGTCAATATAATTTTGTATTTGTTTATCTATTACAATATCACCCACAAGCAAGTTTTGGAATGATATATCATTTGGAAAACTAATTTCATTACCATTCATATTATTTAAAATGGAATAAACAAATTCAGATCATTTTGTAGGACTTAAATTTAAAGTTTGTTCCAAATATTTTGTAATTTCCAAAGATTTATTGTCTTTGGAATAATGAATGGATGTTAATAATATTGCTTCTAATTCTTGTAAATTTCTTTGTTTTCTAAAATGAAAACTTAAATGATAAAGAGAATATGGTTTGACAAATTTTAATTTCATTATAAATCTCCTCCATCTCATTTAAATAAACAATATGATGAATCTAAATCTTTACATTCATCATAATATTTTTTGAATAAATAACCATATTTTTGTATGCTTCGTTCATTTAAATATCCAGTAAATGCTCCTAAAATAATTAATTTAGATTTTGCTCTAGATATAGCCACATTTATTCTTTCAACTTCTTCTAAAAAAGACAGATTTCTTTTTTTACTAATTTCGAATTTTGCATCATTAAATTTATTCTTTCCTCTTATAAAATCAACAATAATTATTTCTTCTTCTCTTCCTTGGAAATTATCTATAGTATCTATCTTTATGTATTTTCTATTTTCTTGTTTTATAAAAATATCTCTATATTTTTTTATAACATTTTTTTGTGATTTGGTTAGAGTGATAACACCAATTTTGATATCATTAAATTTTTGTTGATTTTGAGATATAAGTTTATTTATTATATTTATTATAATTAAAGCTGAATATTGATTATATAAAGAATTATTAGTTAAATTTTCCAGAGCATTATTATTTAATAAAGGAATACATTTTCCTTGTTGATCAAAAGAATCAATATTTTCATTATTTTTCAAATTTATTTTATGAAATTGTTGAAAAAATTGAGAATCAAAATTTGAATAATCTATCATAACTAACTCGTTGTTTAAGTTTTTGTTATTCATTTTTAAATCATATTTATTTTTGATATCAAATACTTTGATTAACTGTTCATTTTTGTCATATATGATGTTGACTAATTTTAATATTTGCCCTGAAAATCTTCAAGATTCTTGTAAGAATTCATAAGATCTTTTATTAAAACCAATAGAGTTATAATTTTTTATTTTATTTACTTGAATTACAAAAAAAGATTTTTTAAATAAATCTTCAATATTATTTTTCATTATTTTAATTTGCTTATTTGACCAAGAGTTTTTATCTTCATTATTCGGATTTAAATCTAAATTCATTCAATTTGCAATTTTTTTAATATATTGCTTATGAAGATTATCAATCATAAAATTTAATAATTTTTCTAATTCTTCATCTGAATTAAATTCAGGTGAAGGAGGTAATTGTAAATAATCACCTGATAAAATAGTTTTTTTAGATAAAACTACTTTAGATAAAATTTCAGGAGTTGATGATTTTGAAATTTCATCAATTAACATTACATCAATTGAATAATCACTAAATAAATTCTTTTTAATATTATTTATTTCTATTGATTGTCTAGAAGATGTAGTCATACCTATAACATTAATTAAATTATTTTCCATAATAAAATCTAAAAATTTTGTTTCTAATATGTCAAAATCATTAGATTTAAATTTTGATTTTATTGTTGAAAATTTTTCCTGCAAAATGTTTTTCTTATTATTATCATAATAAAATTTTTGAATAATATTATCTTCCAAGAAATTAAAATTAAAATTATTTATAGATAATTCATCAACAGCTTTGTCAAATAAAATTAATTTGTCATACTCTTCTTTATCTTGTCTCTTGAGATTTTCATATCGTTTTTCCATTCACTTTACACAATAATCAATATCTGTTTGTAAAATTGTTGTTTCTGAACCTATAAAATAATCTCGAAATGGGAACACAAAATCTTCATCATTATTTCTTAATAAATGTAAATTATTATTAAAATAATTCAAGTTATTTTGAATTATTCTCAAGTAAGAAAAAGGTAATTTTATTTTTTTCTTATCACTTAAGAATTCAGGTTTTGAATCTCCATATTTTTCTATAAATTCTTTACAAGCGCCTTGTTGTTTTTCTTTAATTACAAATGAATAAATGGAATTTTTAAAATTTTTAAATAGTGATGTTTGTGAAAATAAAGATTTATTTTCTTTTTTATCTTCAAAATTATTAAATCTATATTTAAAGATCACAAGATTGGGATTATCTTTATTAAATGAATATAATCTTTCTAAAAAATTATCTATTGCTTCATGGGTTGAAGAACACATAGCCAAATTTTTATTTTTATAAATAATAGATTCAGTTATTGCACAAAGTGTTTGTGTTTTTCCCGTTCCCGGAGGACCTTGTAAATAAAATAAATCATTTGCATTAATTGCTTTATTTACAGCAGATTGTTGCTTTTCATTTAACTTATATTTTGTTAAAACACTATTAGGTATCTTATTTTTAAAACCTTCAATATGTGAAGGATTTTTTATTGAATAAAATAAATTGTAATTTTTATAATATCCATCATTTAATTGTTTGGTGGAAAAATAATATCTTTTTATTTTTGCAATAGTAGCTTTTTGATTACTGTCAATTGAGATTCAATCATTATAATCACTAGTTTGTAAAATATCTTCTAATAAACTTTTACAATCATTTTTATCGTTATCTAAAGATATAGAAACTTTATATATCAAATTTAAATTGTAAGAATTTAAATGATTAGAAAAGTTGTCTAATCTTTGAATCTCTGTTTCTAAAATTTGGATTTCACTAGATAATTTATGGCGATTATTTTCTCAACTTGATGTTTGAGATTTTTTTATTTGCAAACTTTTTTCATCATTACTTAAAGCATCATTTAAAGATGTTAATTTTTCTTTATAATTTTTGATTGTTATTTCAATTTTATTAATATTTTCTTTAAGATCAGAAACATCTTTTTTCTCTTTTTTTAATTTTTCAATTTTTCTTTCTAGTTCATGAAGATTTTGTTCCTTCTCTTTTATAAAAGATTTAATATTTTGGATTTCACTATTTAAATTACTTATTTTATTATTGTATTTTTTTATTTCATCATTCACTTTATTTAGTGAATCTTCTAATGTGTTAATTTCATTCTTTTTACTATTAATTTCTTGTTGATTACTATTTAATTTTTGTTGAAATAAATTATCTTTCTTAATTTCATTTGTACTAATAGATTTAATTTGATAGTTTTCTTTTATTTCATTATCTATTGATAAAAATAGGTTTTTATCAAAATTTGATATTCTAGTTTTGGATGCTAAAAATAATTCATTTTGAAATAGAAATAATTTATTGTGAGCTTCTTCATTTGTATTTTTTTGCACATAAAAATCAAAAAGCAAACGAAGGAAGTTTTCTCAGTTATTTAGAAGCAATTTATCTTGTGTATTATAATCATCATTATCAAAACATGGTTTTGCTTGTCGTACAAACTTTTCAATATCATAAATATAAGTTGGCTGATGCTCGTTCTCAGTAAAATCAAAATTAAATGTTAAATCATCTTCAAAAGTTTCGTTAGTCTTTAGATTATCATCTAGGAACTCAATTCTATTTAAATAAAAATAGAATTCTTTCTTTTCATAATTTTTAATTTCAATGTTTACATATAAAGATATAACATTGTAATCATTAATGTAATCTTTTGTTTTAATTACAATACATAAATTTTTAATGGGATTATTGACATCAATGCTTCTAAAAGATGGAGATTTTTTCCAAAGATAATAAAATTTAATATTTTTAGGAATTGTATTTAGTATATTTTCAAATTCTATTAAATTCTTTCTTAATGAATTTTTATTTTTTAACAAATTCTTAAGAGAAAAATCAATAATATCTTTATATTTTAATTTTTTATCTTTTCTACTAATTTCTGAAAATGTCATAAGTACATCATCATTACTAATATCTTTATCATTAATTTTTAAAATAATATTTGGCATGTTATCACGGTCTCACAATATTTTTATTTAATATTATAGTGTATTCTACAAAAGGTGAAGCAGCATAAAGATTTAAAGTTTTCGAATATCAATTATAAAGTTACCAAATTAAATACCGATAAATAAAAAAATAGATTTTGATTATAATAAGAGCAAAATTTTATATGATGATTATTATAACTTAATAACATCTAGAGGTTGTTATGCAAGTTTTGATCCTATAAATTTAGATTTGGATAATAATAATCAATTTCAATTAAATCTAATGTTGAATATGGAGCAAAAGCAAAAGCAATTTTGGGGGATGGGACACAAGCAAGAATATTCTCAAATCCAGCAATTGCTATTTTGAAATGTGAGTTGAGAAAATATGTTGAAAAATAATAAAAATCCTGTAATTTATGCAACAAGTACAAGAGAATATTTTTGCGCTTATTGAGGGCAAGATATAAGATTATTTAAAAATTTATTTTGAATTAGTGCAATAATTTGTTTTATTTTTCTATTAACCTATATAGGATCATATAATGTTGTGCTTTATGTGAACATTAATAATCCTGAATTAAACATAAATCAAGACATAATTGAAATATGTGTTAAATCTGTTATTGGAATTTTAAATATAATTATTACATTAATTATTGTTTATTTGTATTTTTATAAAAAAAAATTTGATAACACATTTCTTTATAATTGTTGTTTGATAATTGCATTAACAATGCTTATAGTTTTACCTTCATTTTCTAATTCTATTTTTAAATATTCTTTTTCTTCTAGATTTGTGGCTATACCAATAATATCTGGAATTTTATATGTATTTAGTCAGTTGTACTTACTAAATATAATATTTTCATTAAATTTTGTACATAGAAAAGATGATTTATATGATTCTAGTGAATGAGATATCAAAATTTTTGATAAGAGTTTATTAAATCAATCAAAATCTAAATTAGAATACTATTGAAAAATAAATGAAAAAATATCTTTAGAGCATGATATTACATTTCAAGGATTAATTATACTAAGACCAAAAAAAGGTAAATTATTCAAAGATTCATATTTTTTATTTGAATATAATTCAAAAATTTATTCAATTAAATTTTGTAATAGTTCACCTTTTGTTTTAAATAATAAAAATAAAGAATTAGTAAATAAAGATATTGCTAAATGAATTTTAATACATGAGAATAATTGACAATAACTGTTTTATTTAATAAATGTTAATTTTGAATTAATATATCACAAAATAAGTTTATTTTATTTTGTTTGCCTTTTTAAGGATCCTAATAATTAAGTAAACAATACCTAAAGAAACTATTGCAGATGCGGCACAAAGTAATGTTGTAGACCATCAATTACGTCATATTAATGATGCATTTGTAATTAATGAATTAAATTCTTGACTAGTTGTAGATAAAACATTATCTTCTGAATAAAAAGAACCTGCAGCTAATGAAAATGAAATTTTAATATCATTATTCAATATTTCAGCTTGCACATTTGTAATTTGATCAGCAGATGTTATATTATGATCTCCCGAAATAAAACAATTTAAATATTTAAATATAAAATTGTTGTCAATATAACCTATATATTGACTTTTGTCATTATCAAAATTATTTCAATCAAACTTGATGGGTCTTATTGGAGAAATTACTTCAGTTTTTTTGAAAATTTTGAAATTATTAATAATAGTTGTAAATGTTTTGTTTGTTGTAGATAAAACATTATCTTCTGAATAAAAAGATCCTGCAGCTAAAGTAATGTTAATTTCAATTGAATTAATATTCACTTTTTTAGATTCAATAGTAATATCATTTAATTTTATTTTACTAGTTTCTCCTATAAAAAAGTTTGAAAGATTTAAAAATATAAAGTCAGATGTTATTGATGATTCTTTATTTTTAGCTTCTTCATTTGATCATCCAAAAATACTTGCATCAATGTTGGCAATAATTTCTGTTTTTAAAATCTCTTTAAATCCTTTTATAACAGTAGTAAAATCTTTGCTTGTAGTACCCAATTGACCTTTTTCATCATATCAAGAGCCTGAAACAAGACTTAGGTTTATGTTTATTGTATTATTGTCTCCCAATTCAACAGAATTAATAATAATAGAATTAGAAGAATCAATTTTATGATTTCCTTTAAAGAATGCAGATAAATATTTATAAATGAAATCATTTGAAATGTCTCCTATTTTTTCATTTACTTCAAATTGTTCTCAACCAAAAGAACTTGCATCTATAGGATTTATTATTTTAGTTTCTTCTTTAATTTCGGGTTGCTTGAATTCAATTATTTTGGTAGTAAATATTCCATTAATATTTGCTAATTTATCATTTTGTTCATATCAGGCACCTGATAATAATGTAAATGAAATTTTTATCTCATTATTTTCAATTTGAGTAGTTACATTTAATATTTGATTTTCATTTGTTATTTCATATGATCCTGTTAAAAATTGAGATATATGATTATAAATGAATTCATTAGTAATTTGATCTATCACTTGAGAAGCTTCAAAATTAGTTCATCCTAAACTAGAAGCATATATCGGATTTATTACTTCTGTTTTATTTTTTATATTAGGTTGTTTAAAATTTATGATAATTGTTGTAAATTTTTTATCTATTTGACCTAATTGTCCATTTTCGTCATATCAAGTACCTAATTTTAATCTAATAGTTAAATTAATAGAATTATTAGAAATAGCAGTATTTATAATTTCAATATCGTTTGCAGATTTTATTTCATGATCACCACTAAAGAATACTTGTATTTGTGAAAAAATAAATTCGCTTGTAAGTTCTTGTATTTTTTCACTTGGTTCAAATGTGTCTCAGTTTAGTAAAGAAGCTGTAATTGGATTGATAATTTGTGTTTGTTGCTTTTTAGTAGGTTCAAAAAAATTGATAATTTCAGTTGTGAATTCTTTATTATTTGTACCTAATTGTCCATTTTCATCATATCAAGTATTAGCTTCTAATGTAAATGTTAGAATTAATTTATTATTTTCTATAGATACAGTTGTTGAAATATTTAAAATTTGATTTTTATTTGTTATTTCATATGATCCTGTTAAAAATTTATTTAATTTAGAAAAAATAAATTCATTTGATATTTGTAAATAAGCTTGTTCTACTTCAATATTAGCTAAGTCAATATCTTTAGCCTCTACGGGATTAATTGCTTCTGTTTTGATTTTAACGTTAGGTTGTGTGAAATTTTGAATCACAGTATTAAAAGATTTGTCTAAATCTCCCAATTTATTATTTGTATCATATCAAGTTCCAGCTTTTAATTTTATTGACAATTCAATTGTATTATTTACAACTATTTTAGATGTTATTTCAATTTGATCTATAGAAGTTATATTATGATTTCCACTAAAGAATTTATCAATATGAATAAAAACAAATGTTTCGGTTATTTCGTTCAATTTATTTACAGCTTCAAATTGTTCTCAACCAAAAGAACTTGCATCTATAGGATTTATTATTTTAGTTTCTTCTTTAATTTCAGGTTGCTTAAATTCAATTATTTCTGTATTTAATATTAAAGTATTATTTCCTAATTGATTATTTTCATCATATCAAGTTTTAGCAGATAAAGTAAATGATAATTTAATTTTGCCATTTTCAATTTGAGTAGTTACATCTAATATTTGATTTTCATTTGTTATTTCATATGATCCTGTTAAAAATTGAGATATATGATTATAAATGAATTCATTAGTAATTTGATCTATCACTTGAGAAGCTTCAAAATTAGTTCATCCCAAACTAGAAGCATATATTGGATTTATTACTTCTGTTTTATTTTTTATATTAGGTTGTTTAAAATTTATGATTCTTGTTGAAAAATATTTGGTTGAAGAACTTAAAGCACCATTTTTATCATATCAAGTACCTGTTTTTAATTTAATAGTTAAATTAATAGAATTATTAGAAATAGCAGTATTTATAATTTCAATATCGTTTGCAGATTTTATTTCGTGATCACCACTAAAGAATACTTGTATTTGTGAAAAAATAAATTCACTTGTAAGTTCTTGTATTTTTTCACTTGGTTCAAATGTGTCTCAGTTTAATGAAGAAGCTGTAATTGGATTGATAATTTGTGTTTGTTGTTTTTTAGTAGGTTCTAAAAAATTGATAATTTCAGTTGTGAATTCTTTATTATTTGTACCTAATTGTCCATTTTCATCATATCAAGTATTAGCTTCTAATGTAAATGTTAGTCTTATTGTAGTAGAAACTTGTGAATCTATTTCTTTAGATATTATTTTAATTTGGTTTTCATTTGTTATGTGGTATGAACCTTGTAGAAATTTATTTATATTAGTATAAATAAATGTGCTTGTAATTTGATCTTTCACTTGTTCAGTCGAAATATTATTAAATTCTAAATTAGAAGCTTGGATAGGATTAATAACTTTAGTTTCAACATTAATACTAGGTCCTTTAAAATTTCGAATTATAGTATTAAATTCTTTATCATAATTTCCTAATTGACCTTGTTCATCATATCAAGAACCAGCAACTAATTTGATTGCTAAATTAATTGAATTATTAGATATTGTTTTTGATTCAATAATAATATTATTTATTGAATTTATATTATTATCACCATAGAAAAACATGTTTTTCTTTAAATAAATATATGAACTTGTTAATTCTTCTAATTTATCTTTTGCTTCGAAATTAGGTCAACCTAATAAACTCGCACTAATTGGATTAATAATTTTAGTTTCAGCCTTTTGTTTATCTTTTTTAAAATTAATTATTGCTGTATTTAATGTTAAAATGCCATTTCCTAATTGACCAGTTGATTCATATCAAGTATTAGCTTCTAATGTAAATGTTAGTCTTATTGTAGTAGAAACTCGTGAATCTATTTCTTTAGATATTATTTTAATTTGGTTTTCATTTGTTATTTCATATGATCCTGATAAAAATTTAGATATATTATTATAAATAAAATTTTCATCTATTGAATTTTTGGCTGTTGTAGCATTTAAGCTATTTAATCCCAAACTAGAAGCATAAATAGGATTAATTACTTTAGTTTCTATTTTAGTTGTCGGACTTTTAAAACCTAATATTGTGGTTGTAAAATTTTTAGTAATTTGACCTAATTTATTATTTTCATCATATCAAGAACCAGCAACTAATTTGATTGTTAAATTAATAGAATTATTAGAAACACTTTTATTAACTATTTCAATATTATTGGAATTGATAATGTTGTGATTTCCAGTAAAAAAGAGATTTAAATTATTGTATATAAAATCACTAGTAATTAGATTTAATGCATCTTTTGCTTCTACAGATGTCCAACTAGCATCTAAACTAGAAGCATAAATAGGATTTTTAATTACTGTTGCATTTTTTCTATTAAAATTAATAATTCTAGTTTCAATTGTTAAATCATTAGAAGGTGTATTACCATTTTGATCATATCAAGACCCTGCTTTTATTGTTCAATTTATTTTTAAAGTTGTTTCATTTTCAATAATAGGAGCGCCTATTACAGCGATATTATTAATTGAAGTTATCAAATAATCACCATTAACAAATATGCCGATATTATCAAATATTTTTTGTTGTCAATTTGTTGATAAAATAAAATCATTAGTTAATACTTGGTTGGTTCAATTATAATCCACATCTTTGGCTTCGATTACAGAAATAGGCTGTGTTGCTTTTATTTGTTGTGATAATAAAATATTTCCAAATGGTTTATATGATGAAGAGTTATAAATGATGTTACCATTAGAATCATTATAGTAATTTAATGATAAATCTTCAATGTATATATTTTTATTATTATTATCTCTTTTTAAAGCAAAAGATATGTTATTAGAGGTAATATCATTTGCATGATTTGAATTCAATGGATAGTTTTCAAAGAATAAATCCATATTGTTTAATATATATGTTTTAATTTGATTTTCAGTTACAAAAGATTGATTGCTGCTTAAATCTTCTACATCAACTTTAATATATTGTTTATTATTGTATGCATATGTAGCATCTTTGAATTTGGTTTCTAAAACTTCAATAGAATCAATTTGATTTCCAAAAGCTACTTGTGGTTGAATTTTATTTTTATCTAGAGTTGAATAATATATTACTCTTTTACCTACAGGGGCATTAAATCCATTTTGTTCTATTTTCTCAATTCCTTGTTTCAAAACTATAATTCTTGGTATTCCCCAAGTACCATTAAAAGCATTTTTCTTGATTTGTTTAATTTGGTTATTGTTAATTACAACTCCTTGATTAGGTAATGTATATTGACCTGGAAATATAATATTTTTAAATAAAGCACCTTGAAAAGCTTCCTCTCCTATTATTTGAATATTATTTCCTAAATTTAAAGTTACATTCCCTAATTGTTTCCCAGCAAATGCTTTATCATAAATTGTGGTTATATTAAAAGTTTTATTTGGTATTCCGCTATTTTGTGGAAAAATTACATTTAGTTGATCACATATAGTCAATTGATTACCAATATTGCTAGAATCATCTACACCATAAACATATCCAATATTAGAATTCTTTTGGTCATTTATATTAAAACGATATTCAATATTGTTATAAGTTCCTGAATATATTGTTTGTCCAGTTATAGTATCTTTCTTTTCTACTACATTTATTGTTGGAATTAAGGACTTAATTGAATAAGAATTTTGCAAAATAGCATTAGATTCAAACTTATTATTCAATAAAATAATAGGAATTACTCCTATTATTGATGACATTGTTAAAGATGTATATTTAATAAATTTATTTTTATTTATTTTTTTAGGCATATCAATCACCTACCTATTTATATTTAAATATAAAATAACATCTAAATTATATTATATTTAATAACTTTTAAACAGCCATTTGTAAATATAAGAGTATTTTAAATAAATTTAGATGTGGCTCAAGGAGCTTCAATAGAACTCATATGTTTTAAAAATAGATTAAAAATAAATAAATTTTTATCTTTTACATTTGATGAAGTAATATATTTATTTTTATCATTTTTATCAATTGTAATTTCTATATTATCGATAGGTAAAATTAGTTTTTCATTTTTGTTATTTTCATCTAAAATATTCAAAAAATCATTTTTTGATGGATTCTCAATTATAAAATTATCAGTTAAATTTTTTATTTGTAAATTTCCTTTATTATTAAAATCTACAACATAATATTTAGTGATTTCTTTTTTTTCTTCTTTTGGAATATTATTAGTATTTAATGATTCTTGTTTAAAATTTGTTTTAGAACTAGAAAAATTAAATATATTTCAAGATTTATTTTTGATTTTTTTCACAATTAAAATTATTAAAAATGGAATAATAATTACAGCAAAAATAATAACAAAAACTAATAATCCAGCAATGACAGGTTGTTGATCGAATAACGTTTGTATATTCATTTTTATTTTCCTTTGTGTTTATTGAATTTTGTATTTGATTTTCCTATTCTATTTCTAATAGAACTTAAAACTTGATTTTTGATAGAACTATTTGATTTTTTAGATTTTGCAGATTTTTTAGAAGAAACTTTACCATTAGTTTTGCTATTTTTCTTTGATGATTTTAAATCTTTCCCTTTATTAATTTTTTTTCTAATATTTTTGGTATTACTTTTTGTATTTTTCTTTGGATTAATTTTATTTAAATTAGAATCTGATAATGAAGTTTTTGATTTTGAATTTGTAAATTCTTCATCACCTTCATAATATAATGGTTCATCAATTTCAATAACATCAAGATGATTATTTGCTTTTTTGATTAAATCATCTACAATTACAACATTGCCATTTTCATCATAGGTATATTTAGCCAATTTAGTAATTCTTAAAGCCTGAGTTCAATTGGTTAAATTCATAGTCAAGATATTAATAATTTGATCAATTATAGATTTACGCTTATAAATTTTTGCTCATTGTAATGATGATAAAGAATAAAATTTTCAATTACGAGATTCTAAAAATTTTCTATTATAGTAATCCCTTTGTTTTCCATTGATCATGACATCATAGATAAATTCATCACAAAGAATACCCATAATATTTCTTTTTGTTTTTCTATCTCTAATTACAAGATCAATTTTTACACTGCCTTCATATCACCCATCAACAATTTCTAAACGAGGTTCAAATGCAAAAATTTGTAATAAATCATCTTTTAAATCAGGAGCAATTCTGCTAACAGCTCTCCCCTTCATATCATTAGAAAAATCTAAAACAGCATTATTTTTAATGTATGGCTTAAATATAGCTTGCACTCTAGGATCATTTAAATTATGTCCATTAGATGTTAATAGTTTTGCATAATCTAAATAATCTTTTAAAATTGCTAAACTTGGATTATTATCTACAATGATTTCTTCATTTTCAAAAGAATTAACAATAAATAAAGCTAATCTTGAACGAGTAATTAAAACGTTTAAGAAGTTAGGACCTACTTCAGTTCCTAAAACTCCTAATGTTTTATTTACTGATAAAAAGTTTGTAGCATTATCTTTATCTTTAGATGCAACAAATGAAATAATGATATTATCTCTTTCAGATCCTTGAACTTTTTCACATGTTAAAACAAACATTGAATTATCTTCTCCATCTTCACTGATTCTAGAAAATTCATTGGTTACTAATTTAGATGGGTGAGCTAATAATAAATCTTCTATATAATCTCTTTGTTCATTGGTTGTTGTAATAATACCAATGGTTCCATGATTAGGTTGTTCTACTATTTGTTCTACTATTTTTACAACTTCTTGTGCTTCTTTTTCATTAATTCCATTAGTACAAATACCATTTGTTGTTTTTAAATTAATACCTGTTATAATGTTTTCATCTGTTTTATTTTGATCATCAGCTACATGAATCATGTTTTTATAAAACACAACATTTGAAAATTCAAATAATTCTTTTTTTACTGAACGGTAGTGATATTCTAGAACTACAGTTTGAATTTTAGTTCCAATGTATTCTAATAATGAAATAGGTGTTTCAAAGGCTTTATATTTCATTAAATGCTCTGATTGGATATTTTTAGTTGAATTTGTTAATTGCATCAATCTATATTTGTTATATGCTTCAATATTTTTTTGATATGTCACAGGAGGTAATTGTTTTAAATCTCCAGATACAATTCAACGGCTTGAACGATATAACAATGGAAAAGCATTTTCTAAAGGTATCATTGAGGCTTCATCAATGATGCAAACATCAAAGACATTACTTTGACAAACAATGTATTTAGAAATCATGTTTGGACTTCCTAAAATAAGTGGGAATATCAATGAAATAATATTTGAGTAGTTAATTAAAACATCATCTACTGAATTTAAAACATCTGAATTTTTTACTAGAGCATATAATTTATTAAATGATTCAGCAAACTCTTTATTTTCTTTTAAAAGTTTAGTAATTTTTAAAGCAAATAAAAACTCTGTAGTTCTAATATCTTCACCTAATTTATTAGTTATTAAATTGTCAATTGTATTGTAATAATTTTCATTATCAATTTGGAAATTATCCCCATAATCTGCGGCGAATTTTTCCATTTTATAATAATCTTTATAAAATTCATAATCAAATTCATCTGGTGAATATTTTTCTCTAAATTCAATAATCAATTCTGTTGATTTTTGTTTAACTAATGAAGAAGTTTTTGTATATCAATGTACATCATGCATTTTCATGATATCAATGCTATAATCATCTAATCTTTGAAATAGATTATATAAAGATCAATATAATGATTTGGAATCAGATGAATATAATTCTAGATTTACTGCATCTTTATTTTCAAAAAATTCAGCTAATTCTTTTTCTGGTAATTCTTCAATTTGTTCATTTATTGTTTTATTTTTGGCATATTGAACTAAATAATTATCATAAAACAAATTATTACCATCAAAATATTTAATTAAGTTAAAAGCTTGAGTAAATAAATCATCTTGAATTTGTAATGCTTCTTTCATTTTAGCAAGTTGATTAAATTCATTGTAATCATCATTAATTTTGTTAATTAACAATCAAAAATCACTAGAAGATTCAGAATTTTTTAGAATAGGACCAACTAAACGAATTACATCTTTTAATTCTTGTCTATATTTATTTTTCTTAAAAATATATTCAGGATAATTTTGACCATCTTCAGTCATCATAATAGATTTAAAATCATTTACTCTTTTATACATAACATCTAATTTTTCAGATACTATGCTGGTATTTGTGGATTTAATATTATCTTGAATTCCATATACTAAAGAAATTCTTTCTAACCCATTTTTTAATTGAGATGTAAAATCTTTTGCAAAATTATCAGACTCAAATAGTTTTAAAGAATAATTACGTAATCTTCCTAATCTATTAAAGATAACATTAGCCGCCTCTTTTTTTTCTGTTGAGAATAACACTGATTTTAAATTATTAATAGCATTAGCTATTATAGAAGATATTGTTTGAGATTTACCATTACCTGCAGCTCCTGATATAACTAAATTATCATTTAATGCAACATTACAAGCTTTTTTTTGAGAAAAATCTAATTTAACAATTTCTTTTAGTTGAGCTTCACTAAAATATTTATGGTATTCTTCTGCTAATTGTAATTGGCTATAAAATGTGTTATCAATTTTATTAACAAATCCCACTCCATCACTTTTGATCATTTTTACATAATCAATAAATAATGAAACATTTGCAATTGGATAAGTACCAATTGTTCCAAATGGCAATACTCTTAATTCATTTTCATTTAATGCACCAAACACTTGTTCAATAGCACGTCCAATTTCATTAATACGAGGAATTGAAACAAATTTTTGAATGTGGAATGATTGTAATATTTTAAATAATTTAGTTTTTTCATCAGCAGAAAATTTATAACCATAAAATGAATATTTTTCCACAATATTATTTACAAATACATTTAAATCATTACTATATAAAACATGAACAAAAGAATCAGTTTTTATTTCCATATTTTTTGGATTTTCAAAAAAGTTATTTGAATAAGTTAAAGATAATAATAAGTGTGAATTTACTTCAACAGTTAATTGACCTAATTGTCTAGATAAATTCATTGTGAAATTCTTATGATCTTTTGTTTGTATGATGGTAGGTCATAAAATTAAAGGGGCATAAAAGAATTGTCCTTCTTTAGATTTTCTTTCTCCAGTATTTTTAGGATTACCATTTAGAGAATTTGAATAAGGATTATTAATGTTTTCAGTAGATATTTTTGCAGTTGATTCTTCTGTTTTAATTTTATTGCGTAAAGGAATGTATCCAGTAACATAAGGTCAACCTATTTTTAAATTAGATGATCCAAAATCTGCTTTAGATGTTCTCATTAGACCAAATAATTTTTTAATGCAATTATTAGAATCATCTTTATCATTACTTTTAATAACTATTGGTGTGGAACTGGTAATTAAAGATTTAATAATCTCAGGAAAATTAGAAACATTATTAAATATGGTAGTGAAATCCATAATATTATAGTTATTATCTAAAAATGTAAAAAAACTGTCACTTGTGTAACTACTATCAATTAATTTTTCTTGCAATTTTAATAATTTTAATTTATCTCATTTAGAGATTTCACTATTATTTTCTTCTTTTTTGGTTTCCAAAATAGGTTTTGATTCTGAAAAAATAGATCTATTCATATTAATATTGACATTTTTTTGTGCTGATTTTTCAATATTATTATTAAATGCAATATCTTTATTTTTTTCTTCAATAGTATTTATTGTTTTAGCTTTTCTATATTCTGATGATTCTTTATGTGTAGGTGCAGAATTTTTAAAATCTTCCATTTTCACCGCTTCATTTTCAATTTGATCTTCTGGATCAATTGGTCCTGTATTAAATCTAGATTTCTTACTTCATCATTTTCGTGATTTTTTATCAATATATCTATTCATACATTTGCTCCTATCCAAGAATTCAATCTCAATTTTATTTTAATTTTATCACGCATACAAAGACCAAATTGCAAGATGTAAATCTATCATTACTGGATAATTTTAGCCTATTTACCTATTTTAAAATTACAAATATTTCCATCTTGCATTATCAATTGGATTTAGAACATATGAGAACTTTTCAAAAGTTTAAATATGTTGACACGAGAGATGAAAACAACCAGTGATTGGATATAAATAGTGTGAAAGTTATAAAGAACTCTACAGTTAAAAAATACAATGATCAGGGAAATTTTGGCAGTTCAAGTGATAATCAAAATTTTGTTATCCTAGGAGCTTTAAGTGTTGATAGTTATGAAATAACTAACACAGATGCAAATATTGAACCAAATGGTAATGCTTATAGTCATGGAATTACATTATTAATTGATGATTCTAAAATTAATCAAAATTTATTGAATGTTGAATCAATAGTTTTTTATTCAGTAGGACAAAATGAAGTTGGACATTATTTATTTATAGATACTAAGGGGATAAAATTGTAAAAACTAAAGAAGTAAGTTCAGATCACAGATTAGTCTGATTAGATTTAAAAATTTAAAAAATACATAATATAATATTTACATTAAATATTATAGGTAGTGTATGAGATTAAAAGGATTATTTACATCAGAATCAGTAGGGAAAGGTCACCCAGATAAAATATGCGATCAAATAGCAGATAAAATTTTAGATGCTATTTTAGTTCAAGATGCTGATGCTCGAGTAGCAATTGAAGTAATGGCAACTAATCGTTTAATAGTTATAGGTGGTGAATTAACCACATCTACTTATGTTGATGTAGTTCAATTAGCTTGAGAAGTGCTTTTAGATCTTGGATATACTGAAAATGATTTTTCTATTTTATCTAATGTTCATGCTCAATCTCCAGATATTAGTCAAGCAGTGGATAAAATAGATTCCCAAGAAATTGGAGCTGGTGATCAAGGAATTATGTTTGGATATGCAACAAATGAAACAGATTCATTTATGCCTTTACCTATTATGATTGCTCATGATTTAGTAAGAACTTGTGAAGAATTAAGAATATCAGGTGATAAAGATATTAAATCTGATATGAAATCACAAGTAACTATAGATTATCGTGATGTTAATAATATTAAAATACATACAGTTGTAATGTCAATTCAACATAGTGACAATATAAATTTAGATCAATTTAGATCAAAAATTATTGAAAAAGTTATTCAACCAACTATTAAAAAATACTTTCCTAATATTAATTATGAATATATTATTCATATTAATCCATCAGGTAAATTTTTAATAGGTGGACCTATAGGAGATACAGGTTTAACTGGAAGAAAAATTATTATTGATACATATGGTGGAGCAGCTCGTCATGGTGGTGGGGCTTTTAGTGGAAAAGATTATACAAAAGTAGATCGTTCTGCTGCATATGCTGCAAGATGAATTGCTAAAAATTTAGTTGCAGCAGGAATTGCTAAAGAAGTGGAAATACAATTATCTTATGCAATCGGTTTAACCAAACCTATTTCAATAGATATTGAAACTTTTGGATCTTCTTCATTCACAGATGAACAAATTATAGAAGTTATTAATAATGTTTTTGATTTAAGTCCATCAAGTATTATTAGAGATTTAGATCTAAAAAAACCAATATATTATCAAACATCTTTTTATGGTCATTTTGGTCGTAAAGACTTAAATTTACCATGAGAACAAATAAACAAAGTAGAAGAAATTAAAAAATATATATCTAAATTTCAAAAATAAATCTATTTAATATTGGTTTGTACCCATAATATCCATTACTCCAATTTGTTCATCATTAAGTTTTCAAACACATATGATAATAATTTTCAATTTACTTATGAATATATTCGCTCTTTTTCACAAAATGAATATAATTTTAGATAGCAACAATCCAACTATATGACAAAATAATGAAATTTTATTTCAAATTAATGATTTTCAAATTAAATTTGATAGTCAAAACATAAGTTAGAATATTTATCACCGACTATTGAAGTGGGCAGATTAATTCTAAGTGATTAAGTATTTCAAAAATTAAATGAAATTAAATTTGATTACAATAAAAATAAAATTTTATATGATAATTATTATGATTTAATTATTTCTGAAGGATATTTTGTAGATTTCAATCCTATAGATTTAAATTTAGAAAGTGAAAATAAAATTATAGTTAAATCAAATATTCAATACGCAGCAAAAGCAACAGCCATATTTGGAGATGGAACACAAGCAAGAATATTTTCAAATCCAGCAGCAGCCTTTATGAAGTGTGAGTTGAGAAAATATGTTCAAAAATAACAAAAATCCTGTAATTTATACAACAAGTACAAGAGAATATTTTTGTGCTTATTGAGGACAAAATATAAAATCATTCCAAAAGTTATTTTGAATTAGTGCAATAATTTGTTTTATTTTTCTATTGACCTATATAGGATCATATAATGTTGTACTTTATATGAACATTAATAATCCTGAATTAAACATAAATCAAGATGTAATTGAAATATATGTTAAATCCATTTTAGGAATACTAGATATAATTCTTACATTAATTCTAGGTTATTTATATTTTTATAAAAATAATTTTAATTGTGCATTTCTTTATAATTTTCTTTGAATAATTGAATTTGTAATAATAATAATAGTTTTACCTTCATTTTCTAATTCAATCTTTAAGCATTCTTTTTCTTCACAATTTATGGCCATTCCTTTAATATCTGGAATTTTATATGTGATTAGTCAATTATATTTACAAAATATAATATTTTCAATATATTATGTTCATAAAAAAGATAATTTTTATGATTCACAAGAATGATGAATTAAAAATTTTGATCCACATTTATTAAATGAATCCAAATCTAAATTAGAATACTATTGAAAAATGAATGAAAAAATATCTTTGGAATATAACATTACATTTCAAGGATTAATTGTTCTAACATCAAAAAAAGCTAAATTATTAAAAGATTCATATTTTTTATTTGAATATAATTCAAAAATTTATTCAATTAAATTTTGCAATAATTCTCTTTTTATTTTAAATAATAAAAATAAAGAATTAGTCAATAAAGATATTACTAAATTAATTCTAATTTATGAAAATAATTGACAATAATTTATATCAATTATTATTCTAATAATTTATTTCCCAAATTATTAGAATATGAAATAAAATATTGTTTAGTTCTCTCTACATCATCTTCTGTAATATTATCAAAACGAGAATTAATAATAATTCTTTCAACATTTAAAATTTGAATTTGCGTATTTTGATCTAATATTGTTAAATGATCAATATTTTTATCTATTAATTGATAATTAATATTTTGAGTTATAGAAAAATTTATGATTCCATGATATCAATAATCATCTATTAATAATTTAAAATAATAATTTCCATAATGAGGTTTTTTAATAGAACTATTTCAAAATAATAGAGTATCTTGGATATTAACATCAAAAGAAAGAGGAGATATAACTAGTTCAGATATTAAATTATATTCACCTAATTCATGCATTTCTTTAATATTAGAAGAAGATATTTTTATATTTTGAATTGTTTTTAATGGAAGCATTTTCAATTTGGCTTTGCTAATATTTACTATATCATTAGCTTGATATTTTCTTTCTTTACCAAAGTAAAAATCTTCGCCTGTTATATATTCTTTTACAAAAAAATTTTTATCTAAGTATTTAATAAAATCATCACCTTCTATTGATTTGAATTCAAAATTGAATTCAGCAACTATAGCAAAATCAATATCTAAAGAGCAACAAATTTGTAATTTAGATGATAATGATTGAAAATTATTATTTTCTTCATTAATAATTAAAATTCCAATTTTTTGTTTTTCTTTTTTAATAGAATGAGCATAATTTATTAACTCTAAGTGACCTTTGTGAAAAATATTAAATTTACCTAAAATGAGAATTGTTCCATCTTCTAAATCTTTATTATCTTTAATTTTATGTTTAATATCAAATTTATAAACATCCATAATTATTAATTAAATAACACCTATTTTTTTACAATAAAATTTGGTTCCACAATTGTAAACATCAATAGTTACATCATCAGCAACATTTTTTAATTCATCAATTGCATTTCCCATGGCAATTCCTAATCCTACTTCTTTGATCATTTCAAAATCATTTTCTCCATCACCAAAAGCAATAACATTTTTTAAGTCTATATTTATATGTTCACATAATTTAGCAATTGAATGAGCTTTAGTAACACCTTTATTTGCCACAAACAAACCTTTTGGTCAAGAAGCTTGCACATAAATTTTGGTATTATTTTTATCAAAAAAATCAGCACATTTTTCCACAACATCAGTTCCATATTTAAATTCAATTGTTATTAAATGAAAATTATTTTTATTTAATTCATTTTTAGCATTTTCATATGACTGAAATTTATGTTTAAATGCATCTCAAAATCAAGGTTTAGTTCTAACTTTATTTTCTAAAACAAAAACCCGATTATCATCTGATAATATTACACTTTTAATATTATGTAAATTTGGCATTAAAACTTGTTCATTAAATAAATCAAACTCTTCTCATTGAATAGAAGAATTAAAAATATATTTTTGATTTTTTAAATCATAAATAAAAGATCCATTAGCACCTATAAAATAATCAATGTAAGGATTTTGATATAAATCTTTAATCGAAATTCAATCTCTTCCTGTTGCCAATGTAATAATCATATTATTTTCTTTTAATTGTTTGAACATATCAATTATTTCTTCAGAAAATTCATTAGTTAAATGCGGAACTAATGTTCCATCAATATCAAACACGACCATTTTATACATAAAATTAATTTCCTTTCAAAATTTCTTTTATTGTATTTCCAAATAATTTTCTAGATGTAATATTCTTATTTTGAATATCAATTATCCCAATTATCTTGCTTTTATATTCTAACAAATAACTATTATTATTTAAATCAAAATCATGGTTTAAACCATAAAAAAGATTTTTAATTATATTTAAATCTGATATTTTAATAATAGGTAATTCTGTCAATTTTGCTACATCTATGGAGTCATTTATACTTAAATTATGAACCTTAGTTCTTTCTAAAAAAGTCATATAAGCTCCTGTATTTAATTTTTGTCCTATATCATTTACCAATGTTCTTATATAAGTTCCATTAGAAACTTTTGTTGTAAATTTAATTATTGGATATTTGTATTCAATATCATCAATGCTATATATTTGTACATTAATAGGTTTTAAATCTATTGATTTATTTTGTCTTGCTAAATCATAAGAACGAACACCATTTATTTTTTTAGCACTAAAGCAAGGAGGTATTTGTTGAATATTACCAATACAACTATTGAGAATATTTAATACTTCTTCATTTGATGGTTGATAATGAGAAAAAAATTCAATAGGACCCTCTGCATCATAAGTTTTAGAAATAAAACCTAATTTCATTTCTACTTTATATTCTTTGTCTTTATTTTTAATATAAGGTATTAATTTTGTATCATCATCTGTAGCGACTAGCAAAAGACCTTGGGCTAAAGGATCAAGAGTACCAGTATGACCTATTTTTTTAATATTATTTTCTTTTTGAAATTCTTTTATCGCTTTGAAAGAACTAATATTAGGTTTTTTGTATAAAATCTTAAACATAATTTAATTTTATTATTTTTTGATTTTTGATTTTGTTAAAATGAGATAATGAATAAAAAAGTTAAATTATTTGAAGCTTTTGCAGGGATTGGTTCTCAATATCGTGCATTAAATAATATTGGCAAAAAGAAACATTGAGATATAGAAGTTGTGGGAATGATAGAATGATTTATTCCAGCTATTAGTGCTTACATAGAAATTCATAGTGATACTAATGTGAATAAGTATGTAAATTCAAATAAAAGAGAAGAAATTAAAAACAAACTGAAAAATAAAAATTTAAGTTTAGATTCTAAAAAACCTATAAGTATCAGCAATAAAAATAAAGTGATCGATCAATGATTTAATTATTTGGCTATATCAATGTATAAATACAATAATACTTTTGATATTACTCAAACATCATATTTGGATATTGCAAAAAACATTGATATTTTTACTTATTCATTTCCTTGTCAAGATTTATCCAATCAAGGGAAACAAAAAGGAATGAATAAAAATTCAGGAACTAGAAGTGGTTTATTATGAGAAGTAGAAAGAATTATCACTGAAATGCATATAAATTGAAAAAATAATGAAAAACCTAAATACTTATTGTTAGAAAATGTAGCAGAAATAGGTAATAAAAAAAACTTGCCAAACTTAAATAAGTGAATAAAAAAATTAGATGAATTAGGTTATGAATCTAAAATATATTATTTAAATGCATCTGATTTCGGTTCTTCTCAAAATAGAAAAAGGGCATATGGATTATCTGTTTTAAAATCTTGAAAAAAGAAAGTAAATTTTCAATTTCCAGATTTAGAAAACATACATTTAAAGAATAAAAAAGCAATAAAAAATATTTTGATAAAAAATGTAAAAGACCAATCCTTATGAATGCCAGAACTTGATAAATATCAAAGATTACCTTTTGTAAAAACAAAATCTAATTTATGTAAATCTAAGTTACTTGATTATTCATCTTTTTCTTCAGAATCTTTTATTTATGATCCTAATTATACAGGACCTACTTTAACAGCTTCAGGAGCTCATAGTAGAATAAAGATTTTGGATAATAATAAGATTAGAAGATTATCAGCAGAAGAATCTTTAAAGTATATGGGATTTAAGTCAGTAGATTATCAAAAGATTAAAAAGACTAATTTATCTGAACAAAAAATAATTTATTTAGCCGGAAATTCTATTGTAATAAATGTGTTAGAAAAAATATTTGATAGTTTAATTTTATAAAATGTGTATTATGAATAATCAAAGTAATTACCTAAAATTAAAAATTCCATTTGCCACAAAAAGCTTTATTAAAGAATTGAATAAAGGTTTAAAAATAAAAGGAAATGCTTATTATATTTTTGATTTATTCAAAAATGTTTATGTAGATGAATATTTAGAAATAGAAAGTGCTAATTTTCGTTTGACTGATTATAATATGTTAAAAACTAAATATTATTCTAAAGATATATTTAAAGATTTTAGAAAGAGATATTTGGATACTTTATCTAATAAAGAACCAGAAAATATTTTAGAAATATCTTACTTAGATTTAAATGAACAGTCTCTGATGGAAATTAATAATCAATTTTGCAAAATGAATACTACTATTAGAAATATGTTTGCATGTTTAAGTGGTTCCAATCCTACAGGGGCAAAATCTAAACCTGAAAATACTCCTTTAATTTGTACTGAACCAAATTACTTTAAATATAATTTTTTAAATCCTTTAAAATTTTTTGTTGCCAAAAAACATGACAAAACCAAAAATTATAATAATATAAATATTAAGGTTGTAGATTTAGAAGATTTTTTAAATAAATATTCAATACATCATAAAAATAAGTTTTTTAAAGACGAATTTTGAAAATATAATGATTGTAATAGAGAAAATATTGAAAATATTCATATTAATTTTGAAAAAAATGATTTAAATTATTCTTTATCAAATTTAAAACTGAATGAGGATTGTTTTAAAGATAAATTATTTAAAGAAAAAAATGATAATTTTGAATTATTTATTGATGGATATTTAAATAAAACATTATCCAAGGAAATAGAATGGAAAGAATTTAAACTTAAATTGAGATCTTTTTATAAATGAAATGTATCACATTGTATTAATAATAGATATTTATCCCCTATGTCCACATTAAAAGAATTTCCTAAAACTATAATTGATAATGCTCATATTATTTCCTTTGCATCTTTAGTTGAGACAAAATCAAAAGATAATATTTTAAAAGCTATAGATCCTTATAATTGTTTAAGAATTGATAAGAATACTCATGCACTTTTTGATGATCAATCTATTTATTTTGATCTAGAAGGGAACATTGTGTGGCTTAATGGTGATAAGAAATTATATTTAAATATGAATCTGTTAGCACAAAAACAAAAAAAGTATTTGGAACAAATTAGAATAAAAAAAATAAAGATTAATTAGTTTTCTTTTTTAATTTGCTTATATAGAAAATAAATCAATGTTTAATATTAGATCATTTAGGAATAATCACATATCCAATTAAAATTAAAAATAATATAAAAATCATTGTCATAAATGCTGCTTGATATTGAACATCAATTGCATTAGATGAAGATGAGAAAATTTGAGCATATATTTGAGTAGTTAAAGTAGTACCAGGTCTATTTAATAGTGAATATTTTGATGAAGAAAGCCCTGCAGTTAAATATAAAGGAGCAGTTTCAGATAATATTCTTCCTATTGTAGAAATGATTGAAGTTACTATTGGAATTAAAGCCATTGGTAAAACCAGTTTTCTAATTGTTTGAAATTTACTATTACCCAAAGCAAAAGAATTAGTTCTAATTTCATATGGTACATTTTTTAATGATTGCTCTAATAATCTAATAAAAGAAGGCAAAATTACAATAATTAAAGTTAAACTACCAGCAATTAGTGAATTACCTAATTTTCCATTTGATGTTCACCCAAATGTTTGAATAAACATTAATAGACCAAACATCCCAAAAATAATAGATGGAGTTGTTCCTAAAGAATCTAAGAAAAATATAATAATTTTTTTAATTTTTTGATTTTTAGAATATTCATTTAGATAAATAGCAATAATTAATGCAAAAGGAAAACCGATAATAATGCATATGAAAATTATTAAGAAAGTATTTACTAATGATTGAAAGGTAGAGTCTTTAGCATATAAAAAAAATAGATTAGGATCATATTCAATTCCCATAATTCCTTGTACTAAAATATCTCCAATAATTCATGTCACAAAGGATAAGCAAAGTAAAATAGATAAAATTTCTCAAAATATTTTTCAAATAGTATATGAATGTTTAAAATGATAATTAATATTTCTATCACTAATATATGAATGTACATTATTTAAATTTGTAACAGATACACGATATTTACTTTGAAAAATTATTTTCTCTCATAAAACATTTAATTTTCGCGGAGCTCAAACTAGAATGTCATAAAGTTTTTGTTCAAAAACAACAAATTTACTATTTTTCTTACTATGTTTTTTTCTTGAAAAAGATAAAATAAACATATTTAATATCATAGAAATAATTAACATAATAAATCCAAATGAATACAATAAAGGTCTAATTGTTTCAGGATCTTTATCTGCAAACATTGTAGAAGAAATATAAGCACCCAAAGTTTGAGATGAAGAATTTAAAAAACCAAATAATCCATTATTATATATTTCTTTTGTAGGTTGAGCTTGTAAAATCATAGAGATAGCCATTGACTCCCCGATAGCACGAGAAAAAGCCAAAATAACTCCAACTATAATACCAGGACGGGCAGCTTTTAATATTATTTTATATATTGCTCGAGATTTAGTATTTCCTAGAGCTAAAGGATTTTGCATTAAATTAGTATCTACATTATTTAAAGAATCTAATGTTGTTGTTACAATTGTAGGAACTATCATAAAGCAAAGCATTATTGAACCATTAAATATTGAATTAGGATTAATATTGAATAAAGATAATCACACTTTTCCTAAAGATTCAAAAGCAAACAGCCCAAATATAACTGATGGAATACCACTTAATACTTGAAATGTTACTATTAATAATTTTCGATATTTTTTATATAAACGATATTTAATAAATAATGCTGATTTTATCCCTAAAGGTATAGCTATAATAATTGCAATTAATGAAGTTAATATAGTTATACTAAAAGGAACTCAAAAAGAATATTTATTATTAGTTGCTGCAAAATCACCTTGAAATAAAATATTTGCAAATCCAAAAGCTTGAAATCCTTTAATTGCATATGAAAAAATAAAAATAACTAAAGTTATAAATAGAGAAATAATAGATAAAGCAAATCCAAAAGAAATTCACTTTGCAATATTATTAATATAAATATTTTTAAAGGGATTTTTATTAATCATTTATTTTGCTCCTGAATATCCTAATTTAACATCATAAGTACCTTCTGGACTATCGCTATCATTAATTAAAAAACTCATATCATTTAAATTTCCATTTCAACCCATGCTTTTTAAGCTAGTTTCGCTTAAAGGTACATAACCTTCATTGTTAATGATTTGTTTTGCTTGTTCATTAAATAAAATTCAAGCAATCATTCTAGGTATCTCTGGAATATTTTTAACATGGGTCATAGAATACATTAAATTAAGAGGACGATATCAGTTATATGTATTAGCAATTACTCCAGGCTCTAAAGGTGAAATTCCTTGTTCGCCATATAAAGCAACTTTGAAACCATATTTTTGGATTTCTTCAATATTGTTAATAACAAATCCAACTGATAAATATACAAAAGAACCTTCAGGGCCATTTTTAGCAACACTTCAAGCTTGTGAATTAGATTCAGCTGTTTGTATTATATTAGATCCATAACCTCCATTTGTAATTGCATTAGTAATATTATCTACTTCATTTTGTTTTAATGATTTTCAATATGCGCTATCTTTGTAATTTAAATGTGAATCCTTAAAAAAGGCATCTGTAGTTCCTGAAACACTACTCCCACCATTTCTAGCATAAGGAACAATAATTGTTTCATCATTGTTATTTAGTAAGTCACCCAATTTAAATTGTTTATCTCCTGAAAAAGCATGATAAATTTTAGCTAAATTTTCTTCATTGATAATTACATTTGCATTTGCAGAAGCTGGTGATGGTTTATAAACAAGAGCTATACCATCTCATGCAATAGTCACGGTTTTAACTCTTTTCTCATCTCAAATTTTATATTTAGCATTATCTAAACCTAAAGATAATATGTCAGGATGAGTAGAAGCTATTCCTATTTCTTTAGTCCCATCAATTATTGAACTAATACCTACTCCAGATCCTCCTGCAGAAGTTACTACATCAATAAAATCAATATAAGGGCTTAAAGCATTAATTAATGGCAAAACAGCTGTTGATCCACCTAAAGAAACTAATGGAGTTTGCACAAGACATCCACTTACAAAAACAATACCACAAGAAACTACACCAACACCGACAACTGGCATTAATATTTTGAAAAACTTTTTCACATTTGTCTTCATATATTTGTGATTTACACAAATATTTTACATAAATTTAACTTTTTTATAGCAATTTCTACAGCTTTTTTTCTTATCTCATTTCTGGATAAATTGGGATAAAAAAATTCATAAACTTGATCGTTAATTGCAATATAAAATAGACCAACAGGTTTATCTTCCATTGCAGTTGGTCCAGCATTACCAGTAAAAGCAATACAATAATCTACATTAAAGAATTCTTTACCTTTTTGAGCCATTTCAAGAGCCACTTTGGAATTAATAACACCATTAGAAACATCTACGCCTAATTTAGCTTTTATGTCATTATGATAAGTAACAATCGTACCTTTAAAGTATTTGCTAGCACCAGGTTTTTCAACAATAGTAGCTGCAAATAATCCCCCTGTAAATGATTCTATAGATGCTAAAGTAAGATTTTTCATATTAAATTAAATTATAAGTATTTTATAATCATGGTTCAAAAATAATTAAACACAAAATAATATTGATGATAATTATAAATATAGTGTTAATTTTATATTTTTTCATTATTCAATATTCCACAGGAATAGAAATTAAAGTTCAAGCAAATATCATTCAAAATCTTCAACCTGTAAAAAATTGGTCAGTTTTGATGTATAGATATTTGTCTAAATTATTGATATTATCACTTAAATCATTAAATCCAACAAATGGTAATAAAATGCTAATAAATAAATTGATAATAATAGAACAAAGAATTCCTCCAATAAGAGGTTTCATCATTTTAGAAAAAGCAATCATAAATTTAGTTTCTTTAATTTTTTTATATTTATTAAAAATTAATAGTATTAAACCAATTGGTACCATAATAAAAGCAATATAAGTTACTATCATTAATAGCCATCCTCATCAATTGCCATTTGCTGCTAAAAAACCGGAAATAAATGCTAGTTTTAATCCAAAAACACCAGGAGTTGCATTGGTAATAGATAAAACCAAATTTCACACATCAGGTGAAACTCCTAATAAATTAACTAGCAAAATTTTAAAATAAGGAATAAAAATTTGAGCTCCACCAAAAACAACTATAGAAATAATTAAACAACCTAAAATAACAACAACTGCACCTAATAATGTTCCAAGCATTTCTATTTCCTTTTATCCCTTTTGTTTTTAATTGTTTGTACTATTACAAGGCAGATAACAAAAAATACAATGATAAAAATAGGCATTGATCAAGGAACAGGGACAAACACAGTAAATAGAAGAGTAATTGTGAAGATAAATCAATGAATAAAAAAATTCAATTCATTATTTTTTCTTTTGATATATCTTATTGACATATCAATAAGCAAAATAATAATAACTGGAATAACAGCAGCATAAATAACTTTTAAATATTGGATAGGAATAAAAGTAGTTCCTAAATAAAAAAGAACAAAAAATAATATTGTATGAGGAATCATAGATAACAACATTACTAAGCACGCTTTTCATTTAGATTTTAATAATAAAAAGGCAATATAAGTCATACCTTCAATAGCGCTAGCTCCAGGAATAGCATTGGTTATTACTAAGATGTCATCAACATCTTCATTACTAATTCAATGATATTTATCTACACAATAATTTTTAATCATTGGAAATAAAGCATTTCCTCCTCCAAAAGCTAAAAGAGAAACTTTAATAAATAACATTAATATTTTTCAAAAAGTAGGATTAGGATTAATATTTTTTTTCATAACTACATGATTTAACATTATATTTTAATAAAATATAAAGATTAATATGATTTTAGATTTACACGGTTTAAACGAAGAAGAAGCATATGCCGAATTACATGCAAAGCTTTTAACTTTAGATTTTGACCCTTTTGAAGAATATTTAGATATTATTACAGGCAAGGGTTGAGGCATTTTAAGAAGCATTACAATAGAAGTTATTCGAGAAGATAATCGTTATTTTGAAGTAAGCGAACATTTTATTAGAGCTTATAAAAAATATAAAGAATCAGGAGACAATTCAGATTTTGATGACTTATTTGACGAATATCAAAAATTCTTTAAGTAACATTTTTATATGATTTGATTGTTTTTATTATTAAGTAAATAATAACCAAGAATGATATTACTATTAATGGGAAAGTTCAAGCATCTAAATACATGAATGGATTATTATTTTGTAAAACATCTGTTAAAGTAACTGCAAATAAAGTACCAAAAGTGACTAAGAATCCAACACATACTGCATAAACTAATATTAATAATCATAAAGGAATACCTTTTTTATTATTTCTTTGATTAATTTGAATTAATATTGATCAAATAGCATTAAATATTCCATATACAGAAACGTAGATCATTGCTTTTGCATTAAAAGAATTTACTTTTAAAAATAAAGAAATTAATACATCTTTAATTGGATTATTGATTAAAACACTAACAAGATTTTCATTTCCATCTAAAAGATTATGATAATTTATCATTGGTCTTAGTAATAAAAAAGCATCTGTCACAATATCTGAAGTAGATGAGTATAATCATAAGTGCACAATATAATTTAAACTATTTTTTAATGCCAAAGTAAAATTAGTAGAGACACTATTAGGATCTTGAATCAAATTAGAAATTTCTTGTCAGAAATTTATTTGATATTTATCTTGTAAGAAACTTAATATAGAAATACCTTCGCTATTTGTTTGATTAAGTCATTCATATCATTTAATTAAAGAATTTAAATCATCTTTAAATGTAGGATTATTTTGAATTTGCTCCTTTACTCAATTAGTAAATTTAATTAAGTTAATAGCATTATTGCTACCAAATTCAGGCAATGGAGTTAAATTTAGATTTTTTAATTCATTAAAATTAATAATTTGAGTTGGTGGCAAAGTAGGAACACCTCAACCTTCTATGACAGGCATAGTCCCATTAAAATTATTTTGATCATTAACGCTGTATAAATAATTTAAGGGTTGAATAATAAAAATAGAACTAATAGCAATAATTGTAGTAATAACCAATGTTCATATTAATACTTTTCAATCTTTATTTTTAGTATGTTGTAACTGACACACTTCATTGGATTCTTTTGCATGATAAGTTTGATAATGATACCTAATTTGTTCACTGATACCAACTCCAATACATGGTATAAAATACATCATATTAAACCAAATAACTCTAGACATTTGATAAGGCAAAGGAACAAAATCATTAATTACATTAGGTATTGTAAAAGATAAACAAATAATTGCTATACCTTTAAAAAGTGAAAGAGAAACTCAAGCCATTGATTCTTGAAAAACATTTTTAATAATTCAAGAATCAATAGATAAAACTTCTTTAAAACGAATTTTAAATTGAATTTGTAAATGTCTTTTAATATATGCAAAATTAGATATTATAAGAATTATCATAGAAATTGATAAACCAATAGCAAGACCTATTATTTTTAAATTCAAAAGGATGGCAAATATATAAGATAATAAGATTGATAGACCAAACAAGAAAACAACAGATCATAGCGCAATTAAAGTATTATCTTTTTTAATAATAAACATAGAAGTTGTAAATAATGGAAATAAAAAAATATAAGGGATAGTTCATCAGATAAAATCTAGACCATATTTCAACATTTCTTGTGTATTAGGTCGATTATTAGAAAAATACATATATGTAAAAGAAGAAAGAACATATGTAATAATAAAAGCAAATCCTAAGAATATCGATAATCAAATAGAAGAAACAATAATTTTTTGTTGACTAAATTCTCTTTTATGTTTTACTTTTGTCAAAATAATCATAGATATAGAAAAACTAATTTGCACAAAAGCTAGCAAAAAAGGCATAACATGCCCCGTTCCCATTACAGCTTGTGAACCATTAGGTTTAATTAAAGAAGCTAATAAACAATAAATTATTGGTAAAACACAAGACAAAAAAGCAAATACAATAAATAATCCATATTCTTTTCTAATTTCTTTAGTGAAATTTTTTAAATCATAAAATTTTTTATTTAAGTAATTACTATATTTAAATCTTCTTTCAGGACGAATTTTTCTACTAATCATAATTAAATTTAATATTGTATATTAAAATATTTAAATTATGGGTTTAAAAGCAGGTATTGTAGGATTGCCTAATGTAGGAAAATCAACATTATTTTCAGGTTTAACAAAAATGAAAGCAGAAAGTGCTAATTATCCTTTTACCACAATTGATCCTAATATTAGCATTGTGGAATTAAATGATGAAAGATTAGATATTTTATCTAATATGGTAAAAACTCAAAAAACTATTAAAGCAACATTTGAATTTGTAGATATTGCAGGATTAGTTCAAGGAGCTTCTAAAGGTGAAGGACTAGGAAATAAATTTTTAGCTAATATTAGAGAAGTAGATTTAATTGTTCATGTAATAAGATGTTTTGATAACAAAAATATTTTGCATGTAAATAATAAAGTAGATCCTATAAATGATTTTGAAACTATTAATTTAGAACTCATTTTAGCAGACATGCAAACACTTGATAATGTTTTATCTAGAATTGAAAAAAGAGCTCAAAACACACAAGATAAAGAGTTATTAAAAGAAGTTAGTGTTATTAAAAAAATTAAACAAGAATTTTTAAATAATAGATTAGCATTTGAAATTGACTTAACAGATGAAGAAAAGAAAATCATTAAATCTTATCAATTACTAACTATGAAACCAATGATAGTTGTTGCTAATATTGAAAATGATTATGTTTCTAATCCTAATCAATCTAATCATTATTTAAATTTAAAAAAATTTTTAGAAAACAAAAATATGAAAATTATTTCATTATCAGTAGATGTAGAAACTGAAATAGCATTATTAAATAATGAAGACAAAGAGATTTTCTTAAAAGAATACCAAATGGAAAAATCAGGGTTAGATACTTTAATAAGAGAAGCATTTAATGAATTAGGCCTAGCAACTTACTTTACAGTAGGAGTAAAAGAAACAAGAGCCTGAGTATTTAAAAAGAAAATGTTAGCTCCCCAATGTGCTGCTATTATTCATAATGATTTTGAAAAATATTTTATAAAAGCTGAAGTAATTTCTTATCAAGACTTTATCCAATGTGGTGGTGAAAAAGAAGCAAGAGATATGGGTAAATTAAGATTAGAAGGTAAAACATATGAAATGCAAGATGGAGATATTTGCAACTTCAAAATAGGAAAATAATATCAATTAAATGAACTGTGTATTATTTCTTTCTGCATTTGCAGACAAATGAAATAAGGTGAACCAGGAAGAAAATTAAAATATCTATGATTATGTCATCTATAGCAACTACTTTAGCTATTGCTTCTTTTTTGTGAATAGTTATTGCTGTAGGTAATTGAACTCAATTTCCAAATATCAACATTGCAACAAAAGAAATGTTTCATAATACAGAATAATTACAACCTCTAAGTAGTGTTGCTCGTGGGTAAATGGTTACTCCCTATGGTTAATTAGAAACTTATAGAAACAAGTTGCAAAAAATCCTGGAGGATTAAAATAAAATTACAAACATCAACTAATGATGAATGTCAAGTTGCATTTACTATTCATGTCTTGATGCAATAACTAGAAAATGATATTTAATACTTATATAAGTTCAGGTAATATTCAAAATGTTAATTAACTAATTTAGAAATTATCAATTAGAATTTTTATTTAAAATTTCAATTACTTCTTGTTCATTGTCTGCTTCTAAACAAAGATTTGCTAGTTTTTGAGCATCTTTAAAATTAATTCTTGATACCAATTCACGTGCTGCTAAGATAGAAGAAGCTGACATTGAAAATTCATCTAAACCTAAACCTAATAAAATAGGAATTGCCTGTAAATCTCCAGCCATTTCTCCACACATTCCAGCTCATTTACCATTTTTGTGAGCACCATCTATAGTCATTTTAACTAATCTCAAAATAGAAGGATTTAGTGGTTGGTATAAATATGATACTTTTTCACTCATTCTATCTGCTGCCATTGTGTATTGAATTAAATCATTAGTTCCAATTGACACAAAATCTGCATATTTACAGAAATTTTCGCAATTTACAGCAGCTGCAGGTATTTCTACCATCATACCTACTTCTATTTTTGATGATATATTAGGATATTCTTTTTTAACTTCTTTATATACTTCATCATAAAAAGCACGAGCATTCTTAAATTCATCAATTGTAGCTATCATTGGGAACATTATTCCTAATTTACCAAATTCACTTGCTCTTATTAAAGCTCTTAATTGTGTTTTAAAAACATCTTTACGATCTAAACAGAATCTAATGGCTCTATAACCTAAAAATGGATTCATTTCAGTAGGGAAAGTAAAGTATTTTAAAGTTTTATCTCCACCTATATCTAAGGTTCTAATAATAACTTTTTTACCTTTCATATTTTCTAGAACAACCTTATATGCTTGATATTGTTCTTCTTCACTAGGTCAATCATTAGAATCCATATATAAGAATTCTGATCTAAATAATCCTACAGCATCTCCATTAGCATTTACAACACCAGGAACATCTTGAGGCGAACCAATATTTCCTGCAATTTCGATTTTGTGACCATCTTTTGATACAGAAGGTTTGTTTTTAAATGTTTCTAATAATTTTTTTAATTCTTCTTCAGCTTTTGCAGCTTTTTCTAATTTGCTAATCACTTCTTTAGAAGGATTAATATAAACTTCTCCAGTTTGACCATTTATAGCAAGAATATCTCCGGATTTAACACTTTCAGTAATATTACCAATACCTAAAACTGCTGGAATTTCTAAAGATCTTGCCATAATTGCAGAGTGTGATGTACGACCACCTATATCTGTTGCAAAACCTTTAACAAATTTTTTATTTAATTGAGAAGTTTCTGAAGGTGTTAAATCTACACCAACTATAATTACTTCTTCATTAATTGAAGTTAAATCTTCTTTTTCAATACCTAATAAATTGAATATTATTTTTTGACAAACATCTTTAATGTCTGCTGCTCTTTCTTTCATATATTCATCTTCCATTGATGAAAACATTTCAATATATTTTTTAGAAATTTCTTCCACAGCATATTCTGCACAAACTTTATCATTATTAATAAGGCTAACTATTTCATCTTTAATCATTGGATCAGTAGCAACTTGAATATGAGCATCAAAAACAGCTGCATGTTCAGCATCTAAATTTTTAGCAGCAATACTTTTAATTTTTTCTATTTGTTCTACTGCTTTGTTAATTGCTTGATCTAATTTAGTTAATTCTTTATTTAAATCTGATACAGATTTTTTTTCAATTTTAATATCATAATGTTTAAGTTCAAAAACTTTTGCAATCGCAATACCTCTTGAAGCTCCAATTCCTTTTAAATTCATAAATTTTTCTCCAATAATTTCTTTTTTATAATTTTCTTTTTTGTATTAAATATAACAAAAATTATAATAAAAAAAATTACATTTAATTTCTTAAAATCTCAATGTAATTCCTTTAATATTTTGTGAATAATAGTTCTATTATTCAATTAATTTTAATTTTGATAATTCTGATTTTAATTTATCAATTGCTTGGTCAGCATCTGCTCCATCTGCTTCAATGGTAATTTCATCATCTTTTTTAATACCTAAAGCCATAATGTTCATAATTGATTTAGCATTTCCTTCTTTACCTTTTGCAATAATTTTGATATTTGAAGAAAAAGATGAAGCTATTTTTGTTAATTCTGATGCAGGTCTTGCATGTAATCCAATTGGATCAATAATTTTGGCTGTAAAACTTGCCATATTTGTACTCCTTATTTGTTTTTTAAATTTAGTTTTGTGAATATATTATGAATGTATATTATAAATCATATTAATATTCTAAAAATAACACAAGTTTATATTATATATTTAAAATAATGAATTTATAATACAAATCGCAAAATTAGAATCAATTATAAAGTTACCAAATTAAATAACGATAAATAAAAAACCAGAGATTTCTCTCTGGCTATCCTTGTAAAATAAATAAATAAAGAACAAAAAGGACACTTCAATTTATATCAGAAAAAGAATTAGAAAAAATTAATTTAATCTTTACATTAATGAATGAATTATTAGATTCTTCAAAAGAAAACTTTATTCCCAAAATGATGAAAAGATATGAATTCATCTCAAAAGCAACTAATTATTATATGGAGACAATAAGAAAGATGTTTTTTAAAACTAAAACATATTGTTATCATACAATAAAAAATTATTCTTATAATATCTATTATTATGATGTAAATATTTATCTTAATAGATTAAATAATAAGAGAAAAAAATTAAAGAAAATTAGGATTAAATTTTTATTTCAACTTTGATAGAATTTAAATCATGTCAATTATTAGTAAGAAAAGAATGAATGAATTATTAAATTTATCTAATGATCCTAAAATTGAATTAATTGAAGAAACAAAGAAATCTTATAAAATTAAAATTACTGGAGATAAAGATAAAGTGAAAAAATCATCTTTTGAAAATAAAGTATTAGAGTTTATGTCAGATGTGACAGAATTTATGAAAGATATGAATGAATTTGTGAAAGAACAAAAGGAATTTAATCAAAAACAAAAGGAATTTAATCAAAAAGTTGACCAAAGACTACATAAAGTTGACCAAAGACTAAGTGTTCTTGAATCTTTTCATAAAGATGATTTTAGAAGAAACACAAATCATAAAAGATAATTTATTTATAAAGACCTAAAATAATATTTTTTTAATTAAACATAATTTGATAGCAAATAAAAAAGCTTCTGAGTATAAAGTTACCAAATTAAATACCGATAAATAAAAAACCAGAGATTTCTCTCTGGTTGTCCTTGTAAAAAAATAAACAACAAAAAGGACACTTCAATTTATATCTAAAAAAGAATTAGAAAAAATTAATTTTATCTTTACATTAATGAATGAATTATCAGATTCTTCAAAAGAAAATTACATCCAAAAAATGATGAAAAGATATGAATTTATCTCAAAAGTAACTAATTATTATGTTAAAAAATAGTAAAAACTTTTTTAAAAATAAAATATATTTTTATTGTGAAATAATAAGAAATATCATTATAGTTCCATCCTTATTTATTCAATAGAATATTAAAAAAATAAATTCACTATAATAAAGACTATAATAAAGACAGAAACAAATAGGGAAACACTTTCTAAAAAAGAAATTTTGAATAATTGAATCCTAGATGATTATCATTTTATTGATTTTGCAATTAACTATGAAACTTATTTGCAAAATACTAAAAAATATAAATTAGGAGCCATTGTTACTCAAGAAGAGATTCAAAAATATTTAAATTATTAGAAAAGAAAGACACCCACCGAATATTTCAACTTTGATAAATATTGTAAAATTATGAAATACAAGGAATTATTGGTATTTAAAACAGTAATTTTTTAATACAAATCGCAAAATTAGAATCAATAAATAACAATTTTATGGTTCATGATATAATTTATAATGTAAGTTAAAACAAATAAAAAATAAAGAAAGAGACAATATAATGGCAATAAAAAGTATTAAAACTATATTTGAAAAACCAATTATTTCTAAACCTAAAAATTTAGTAAATGCTAAAGAAATGGTGAGAAAAGCTTTTGAAGGTAAATATGCTGTTCCACATATAAATATTAATAATTTAGAATGAACAAAAACAATTTTATTAGCAGCTGAAGAAGCAAAATCACCAATTATATTAGGTACTTCAGAAGGGGCTGTAAAATACATGGGTGGTTATAAAACTATTTATGGTATGGTAACAGGATTAATGAATGATTTAAATATTACTGTGCCTGTAGCATTGCATTTAGACCATGGATCATTTGGAGCTGTTGAAAAAGCTTTACAAAATGGTTATACTTCAGTTATGTATGATGGTTCTCATGAAACATTTGAAAAAAACTATGCAAATGCTCAAGAAGTTGTAAGACTTGCTAAAAAATATAATGCATCAGTTGAAGTAGAAGTTGGTTCAATTGGTGGTGAAGAAGATGGGATTGTTGGTGAAGGAGAAATTGCAAATCCTGAAGAAGCTAAGAAAATGGCAGATTTAGGAATTGATTTCTTAGCAGCTGGAATTGGAAATATACATGGTCCTTACCCATCAACATGAAAAGAATTAAAATTCTCAGCTTTAAAAGAATTATCAAGTGCTTGTGGAATTGGTATGGTATTACATGGTGGTTCAGGAATTCCAAAAGCCCAAATTAAAAAAGCTATATCTTTAGGTATATCAAAAATTAATATTAATACAGAATTGCAACAAGCAAATGCTCAAGCAATTTGAAAATTTGTTGAATCAGGAGAAGCTAAAAAAGGTAAAAACTTTGACCCTAGAAAATTATATGCTACTGGAATAGAAGCAATGAGAAAAACTGTTTTAGAAAAAATCAATGAATTAGGATCAAAAAATAAAGCATAAAATTGCTTTATTTTTTTGCTCATTTTCTATCTCATCATTATTTTTTATTTCTTCATCTTGTTCGCTTGTTTCAACATATTCAATTGATGTATATGTAGATAAGATAATTGATGGAGATACTTTCTGCAGTAATGATCAAAAATATAGAATCTTAGGAATTGACACTCCTGAAGTTTATGATTCTAATAATAATTTTTTACCTACACAAGGAATTCAATATTTTTATGGTAAATTAGCTTCACAACAAGCTAATTTATTATTAAATAATAAAGTAGTGGAAATAGAAGAAAGTACCAAGGATATTTATGACCGTCATATTGTAAAAGTAACATTAAATAATAATTTAGATTTTGCAAGTTACATGATAGAAAATGGTTATGCTAGAGTAGCTTATATTTCAGATAATGAATATAATCCATTTTATTATTATGATACAAATTATGTCCATAAATTACAATTATTAGAATTAGAAGCTCAAAAATTACAAAAAGGTTTTTGGAAAGAAAATTCTAGTAATATAAATAAGATTTTTCCTAAAAAATAAAATATAATAAGTATTACAAACAATGTTTGTGTAGAAAGGTAATAATGACTGATATTCAAATTTTAGTCACAGTTATTTTTGTTATTTCAGCATTTGTGATCGGGGTACCTTTAATTTATGGAATTTGTTTACCAATATTTAAACCAAGAATAAGTCCAAGAGCATATAAATATTTATACGCTTTTTCTTCTGGTTTCTTTATAATGATGTCAACAGTTCTATTCATTGGAGAATCAAAAACTCATTTAGAAGAAGAATTTATTACAATTTTTTCAGATAATATTGTTTTAGCTAAAACAATAACAGGAATAATGATTGCTTCTCTTATTTTGGTAGGATTATTATTTTCATTAGGACTAAAGTATTTTTTTGCTAAACACTTCAAAGGAAAAGCAATAAATTCTGAAAATGAAACTAAACATGATCATGATGAATTGATTTTTAATTTAAATGATCATAATCCTAAATCAAAAGCTTTTGCTATTTTCTTTTTATTATCTCATCGTATTCCAGATGGATTGATTATTGGAACTTTGGCCACACAAATAGCAAAATCAGGTGATATTAACCCAGTTAATATAATATTTTTATGTTCATTTCTGATTCACATTATTCCAGAAGAATTAATTATTTATTATCGTCAAATTCAAATGAATATACCTGTTAAAAAAGCAACTATTAATAGTTTGATTGCTGTTTGTTCAATTATTCCATTAATTGTTTTAGGATCAGTAATAACATGATTCTCATTAAATAATGAATTTGCAATTCATGTTGTTCAATTAATTGCAGCGTCTTTCTTGTTATTTATATCTATTGTTGAATTTATACCAGAATTTATTCATGATGTAAAAACAAATGGAAAAGAATGATACATTATTATATTAATTTGAATTATAGGTATTGCAATAGGAATATTTGTTTTATCATTCCATGATCACACTGCAGCCCATGCGCACATTCTTTCATAAAAAATAACTGTACAAATTATTACAAAAACCAAAGGAATCTTTGGTTTTCTTTTTTGTAATGACAATTGCAACACTATATCTATTATAAAAAAGAAATGTTTAAAAATGAAAAATTGAAATTATTAATTTCAAATTTGATCTATTAATTTTAAAATTAATTATTTATTTTATTAAAGACATCATAACTTGATTTCCAATTAAATATTTCTCTGGGCATTTTATTAATTTTATTTTGGGTATCTAAAATATCATTATTAGATAATAAAGAAAAATCTGTTCCTTTTTTTCAAAATCTTCTAATGATTCCATTTACATGTTCATTTGATCCTCTTTGATAAGAAGCAAAAGGTTCGCAAAAATAAACAATACATTTTAATCATTTGGCTAATAAACCAATCTTAGAAAATTCAATTCCATTATCAATGGTTATAGATTTAACACATAAATTATTTCTTTTTATCAATTGATAAACTTTTGAATTTAATTTCATAGGGTTTTTAGATTGAATTTTTTCAATAAAAACCATTCTTGTTTGTCTTTCTTGAAAAGTTATTAGATTTTCAAACCCATGTTCTCTTTTTCCAATAATTAAATCCATCTCTCAATGACCAAATTCTTGTCTATTATCAATGTATTTAGGCCTTGCTCATATAGGGATTATAAGAGAATTAGTGAATTTAGAAAATATTCCTTTCTTTCTTTTTCTGCCCTTAAGATAATATTGTCTTAACAAATCTTTTCTTTTAATTTCTCATCGATTTGATTTAATTCAATTATATATTTGTCTTCATGTAATTTTAGTTGTATTATTTTGTAATTTATAATAAGTTGTCTTAATTCCTGAATATCTTTTATCAAATTTTTGGATAAACTGATCAGTGAATTTTTCATATTTTAATAAATACATTGAATGATTATGTCATCTTCTTCTAATAGTTTTTTCTTGCGCTACATTGTGATCATAAAAACCATCAAAGGTATTTCTTTTCAATTCACGAGATATTGTGGATTTAGATCGTTTTAGTGTTTTGGCAATTTCAGAAATTGATTTTTGTTCTTGATTAAATAAAATATCTATTAAATATCTCTCGTTATGAGATAATTTATTTTGGTTATTTAACATCTTTTCTTTTCCTTTCCTTAAATGAATTAATATTACAGAGGGGAGGGGTTGGAAAAGATTTTTTATAAAAAAAATCACAATCCAACCTCTAATAATTTTATAAATTAATTAGTGTTGCGATTGTGATTACAATTTGGGAAACCAAAGGAATCTTTGGTTTTTTTATTCTATGTAAAAATAAATAATCAATTAAAAAACCAACACTAAGTTGGTTTATGTTTTATTTAAAATTAATATTTATTTTTTTAACTTTTTGTTTCTTGCCACAAAGTAAATAATTGCAAATATACCTAGAGTTGCAAGTGAAGCTACACCAATACCAACATAAGTAAGTAATGACATGTTATCTGATTTATCTTTTAATCCAGATACTGTAGGGGCTTCTCAAACATATGAAGAAGACATTGTTGGATCTTGATATTTAATAGTAATTTGATCACCATTACTTAAAGTTCCAGGACTAATTAATCAATTTCCATCACTACCTAAAACTTGGTTTCAATTAAATTCTATATCATTACTATAGAATGTTAGATATCCTTGATCTATTAAGTATTTCATGGTGTATTGTTCACGTGTAATACTTGAAGTATTTACTACAATAGTAGTAATATCACGGCTTGAAATCATATTTCCTTGACCATTAATTCCGGTGTAACCAAAATTCATAACATTCATTAATCTAATGAATTCTTCTTCAGTAATTGAAGTGTAACTATCACTAATTCTCTCTGGCAATCCACTAATTAATAATCCACTATTTTCAGGATAATCATTAGTTTGCGGATTTTGACCAATACTATTTGCTACAACTGTTGTACTGATATTACCAACTTTAGCTACTTGACTAAAGCTATAAGTATTATTATTAGCATTATGTTTATCCATATTAGCAACTGTGTTGTAATATGCTTTTTCTACAGGGGCACCTGTTGGAGCTACTAATTTTCATTCAACTTTATCACCATTTGATAAATCATTAATTGATTCATAATCATTAGTTCAATCTTGTTTTACTTCTTTATTAGCATTTCAAACTCTTACCATGAATTTGTATCCTTGTAATAAAGTAGTAACTGGAATGTGGTTGTCTTGATCATCATAAGGATTATCAACAAAGATTTCAAATTGACCTTCACCATTGAAGTTTCCACTTTGTTGAACTCTCAAGTATCGTAACAATTCTTCATCAATATCTGCTTCATATAATCCACTAATAGTAAATACTAAAGGTGAAGGTTGTTGAGCATAAATTAAATCATTTTCATTAGCAGAAACAATTTCAATTCTGAAACGGTCTCCATTACTTAAATTTGTAATACTACTTAAATCGTTGCTTGTAATATTTTGTGATGCTCCATTTATTGGAGTATAAGTAGTTTTTAGAATTACTTTAGAACCAAAGTCAGTTTTAATTTGATTAACAATTTCACCTATAGTGGTCAATTCAGTTGGATTAGAATTTTGACCTTCTTGTCTAGTTACTTTATACATATATTTCAATTTAGATTGGCCATTAATTGGACTTTTTGCAGGATCTAAAGTATTTTCATAAACATTAGCAATGTTATTAGCATCTTTAATGTAATTAATGAATTCTTCTGAATTAAATGTATAACGAATTAAATTATTATTTTCAATTGGGAATTTGATTTGTGAATCAATTGTGTAATCTTTAGTTACATTTGGAGTATCCACATAGTAATCAAAAATGCCTGGTTCATTAGGATCTGAATTACCTTTTTTGTTAGTAAATTGAATAGCAATATCTTGGAATTTAAAGAAGCTGTATAATGCATTAGATTCTCCATTATTTAATTCCAAAGTATAACTATTAGCATTAGTTTCTACTAATTCATGAGATCTTTGAACACTTGATGCTTTAATTGGTTTTGCTAAAATACCATTGTCTTTTTGTCCTTGTTGATAAAGAATAGGAATTGTTTGACCTTGAGTATCTCTAATTTCTTGACCATCAGCATTTTTATAGTTTCCACCAGTTTCTGCTCCATTAGCATCTCTTTTTACAAGTCTAGATCCATCACCAGAAACTAATACTTGATTTTGAGCATCAGTATAAAATTCTGTAAAGTAATTTAGTTGTAATGAAACATTTAAGTAATCATCAGAAGTGGCTGCTCCGCTGTTATTAGATCTTTTTAAACTAATTTGATCTAGCATTGCATAACCATCTAAACCATATGATGCTGATTCAGCAGCATCCACATTTCTTACTTTTAATGTTGCTCAATCAACATCAATATTATCAGTATGAACTTTATAACCAAATACTCTGATTTGATCAGTTGCAGCATGATTATTATCTTTTAATACATATCCATTAGGATTTGTATTAGAAGTTAATTGATCTTTTTTAATTCTAACTGCTAACATTACATAGTCATTAACTTTTAACTGGTAGTTTAAATTAGCAATAGTTGTATTATCACTTACTTGTTTTCATACATTATATTTATCAGATGAACTTTCATTATAAATATCTAAATCTTGTAATGCTTTTTGTTTTACTTCTTCATTAGCATCATTAGCAACATAATATACTAACTCTAATGCATTTCTTTGATCTTGAGGCATTGAAGTTGATAATGAAGTTAAGAAACTACTAAATGAATCAAAGGTTTGATTTGCTTTTTGAATTTCTAATTGGAAAGCACCTTCACCATTGTATCATTGAGCATTGTTAGAACTATCTAAGAATTTAATGTTAATGTCATTTGAAGATAATGGATTAGTAATAGCAACTGAAATTCTAATATTAATTTTTTTATTAGGATCAGCTTCATCAGAAGCATATTCTAAAGTATTATTTGCTTGTTTTTGATTATTTCAATATAAGTCATAATCATTACTTGTTACTTTAAATTGCATTGCAAAGTAACGACTGGTATATGAACCATTTTAATAACATAGATTTTTCTAATGGTGTTCCTGGTGTTCATACTTTATTAGCATCAGAATAGCTGGCAGTTTTGTCATTTTTATATAAAATGCTAAATAAATTATTTGATGAATAAGGTGCTAATGAAGCATTTAAATTATTGTAATCTTTAATATTTAAGAATGCTTCAGTATCACTTCCAATTACACTAAAGTTAGCAGCTTGATAAGGTACTAATTTATTTAAATTAATATAACCTTTAACACTATTATTCAATGTAGGAGAAATTAATTGTTTACTAATATTATTACTATTATCTTCATTGATATTAGTATTATCTACTTCTAATAAATATCTCGGATTTTGAGTATTATTTACATTAGCATTCAATACAAAACGAGCTTTAATGTCTTCTCTTAAAATAATTCAATTTGTATCATCTTTTGCTCCAGCAGCATTTTGCAAATGACTAGTAAAAGTATCTTTGATATATCAATTTATTCCATCATAAGTATATTCAATTTGAATGATACTTGTTACTGGCATCATATTAGCTTTTATAATTTCATCTAAAGCTGGTTGTTCATTAATTGTTAAATCTTTTAAATTACCTGTTAATGTAATGTTTTCTAATCATGAAGAACTTACTTTTAAAGCAACTTGAATTTGAGAACCATCTAATTTAAATGCTTGTGAATGTTGAGGATCATTTGCTAAAGCTCCTTGGAATACATATGCTTCTTTTACTTTGAATCTAATTCAATAGTTTCTTAAAGAATCAATAGGACTTGCATCGCTATAAACTGTTTGTCAACTATCAGCTTTTGGTTGATTATTTTCAGCTACAACATTATATTCCACTTCTAGTCCTCCAGGAACTTGAGAATTTAATCAATCACTTAAATTAGTAATAGTAAAGTTTTCTTGTGATCCAGTTAATTTTAAATTAGCAAAAATTCAGCCCTCTTGTGTTTCAGTTGTATTATTAATATAAATCTTTAATTTAGCACTTGCAGTTAAATTTGATGGATTGATGTTTGCAGAATCAGCATTTGATAATAAGTATTTATCAATATCATCAATTTTTGGATTATCTTTAATATAGAATTTAGCATAAACATTATTAGTGTTATAGTTAGTTGTTGAATTAGATAAAATATCTTTGAATTTATCAAATGTAAATCAAATACCATCTTCACTCTTTGTTGGATCACTAATAGTTTCTTCTAACACTAAATTATTTAATGAAAATCTAATTTCTAGATTTAGATCTGAAATATCAATACCATTATCTTGTAATGGTTTTTTAACTTCACTAATAATTGCTGGAATTTTAGTTTCAATTGTACTTGCATTAGAAATATTTTTTGTATCCCCTTCAAGTGGCAATTGACTTGTTAATTGACTAATATCAACTGTTACTAAAGTTGGTGCTAATAGAGAAAGTGGACATAAATCTTTTTCTAAAATGCTTAATTGTACTGCAGGAGGATTTTGTAATGTACCACCTTGAATATATTTAGCATTACCCATTAATTTATTATTAGTAAATTTAACAATAATGTTACCTTTAGTTGTAGCATCAGTTAAATATGAATTGGTAAAAGATACCCCTAAACATAATTTAGGATTTGTTTGATCATAAGCATTAACTTGATCTTTTAATTTTCAAGTTTCACTTTGTGCAGGAACATTTAATTCATGGTATTTAAAATTAATTCCTAGTTCTTGCAATCTTCTGGCAATTTCATCATATGTATAACCTGCTAAGAAACCACTTCCTTTAGTTCCAGTCATCGAAGGCATAGTAAAGCTTTGAATACTTCCGGGACCGCTATTTCCTAAAACAATAGCAATTTTTTGAGATTTAACATGGTTAACATAAGCTGATAAATCAATTTCAGTTTGAATTTTAAAAGTATTTGCTCATGAAGTTATCTTTGTGCTTGCAGTTGTTGAATTAATATCATCAACAAATATTACTTTGGCATTATCATTTTTCTTACTAAAAGTAGCATTAATTTTAATTCCCCTTTGGTCTTCACCTCAAAGTTTAATGATTCCAAGAGTTTCACTATTGTTATAATCTTTAATCATTTTTTGCAATTGAGTTACTAAAGTATCCGCTGTATAAATAGTTTGATCATCACCTATTGTATAAGTAATTTGCACTAAATCCTTAATTAAACTATCAGTTTGAATTGCTTTAGATTTAGCTCATATTTTATCTTCTCAACTTGTAAGAATATCTTTTGTTAAGTGTTTCAAATATAACAATTGATTGTTAGAATTTACTATTTCTACTTCATTAAATCAATCACTATTAATATCTACTAATTGACTTAATTGAGTTAAATCTATTGAATGAACAGAAGGAGTTCCTGCACTATTTCCCATTCCATATTCATAATTTGTGTTATTTGTAGTAATGATTCTAATTTTTAAACTTGGGGTTCCTGTTGGAACTGAAGTAGGAGCTTGATCTACTCAACTATTATTGATATCATTTCCGCTATTTGCATTGTAACCAATATTTGGTTTTAATGAATATTGGATTTTAATTCCTAAATTATTTGATGAATTAGAAGAAGCATTAACAACTTGTTGAATTAATTCAGGATATGTTAATTGTAAATGCCCTGTTGAACCAATTGCACCGATTTGATCTAAAGCACTTTCATATTTTGCTGCTTGAACATAAATTTTAATATTGTTTATGGTTGAAATAGATGTATTGTTCAATTGAAATGCTACATCTGACCCGTTACTTAAAATAAATTTAGGATCTTCTCCTGTAACTGTTTTTAAATACAAACGAACCCAAACAGTATTGCTGTAATTAGTTTCATTTTGCGCCTTTAAATGATTAATAAAGTTTTGTCTTGTATAAAAAGTTGTAGAAGCATCTGGTTGATTGTTTTGCAAAGCATATTGAACTTCTAGATAGTTACCCAATTCATCTCATGTTGCTTTATCAGCTGGTGCAGCAGCATTTTTACCATCATGTTGAATGTCATTAATGATTGTTTGTGCATTTGAAATATTAATATTAAGATTTCAATTATTTCCTGTAAGAATTGATTTAGTAAGAAAATTTTTTTTAACATTATCTTGCAATGTAACTAATATAGGGACATTTAATTTAAGACTAATTTCATCAGAAGTTCCATTTACTATGTTAGTTCCATCTGTTGAAAGAACAACATTATAAAGATTAGTAGTATCAACTTTAAATCTCATTTTTATTTCTCTTGCATTAGGATCATATGAGTTGATTTCTGCTTTATTTGTTGTTCAGCTATTATTTTTTTGATATTCAATTGCAATTCCAAATTTTGCTAATACTGTAGTAATATCATCATATGATTTACCATATAAAAATCCATTACCTACATTACCCGTCATAGCAGGTGGAGTAAATGAAGTAATACTATTAGGTGTTGAACCTTGAACAACTGCTGTTTTTGAACTAGTTAAAACATCAATATAAGGTTTTAAATTAATAAAATATTTAATATCAGTTTTTTCAATAATGTTGTTGCCATTAGTAAAATTAGCTTCACTAATTTTATATTTATCTTGGTCACTATCATTTTTAACAGCAAATTTAACATAAATCTTAGTTGCTACATTGTTATTGTTTTGATACTGGTTGTCATTATTGTATAAACTAATAATTCCTAAATTACTATCATTGTAATTCTGTCATTTTGTTTTTAATAAATTATATAAAGCATTTGCATCTACATAACTAGATTGATCTAAAGAGTAAGTTAATTTTAATTTATCTTTTAATGCTCCCAAGGTTTGTTGAGCTTTATTTAATACATTAGTTTGATAAGTGTTTAGAGCATTTGTAAACTCAGATTCTACTATATTATTAGTTGTAGTACCATTCAAATATTTACCAGTTATACCTGTTAAAGTTAAAGATATATCTTTTAATCAATTATAATCAACACGAATTGGAATTGAATCTAATGAAATAGCATCTGATACAAATTCTCTATGACCTGATAAATTTGAGGAAGAAACTATTTTATCTGCATTTCAGTCCTGATGATTAGTTGGTAAACTATAAAGAGCAAATCTTACTTTTTGAATATTATTAGGTAATGAAGCTCCACTACTATTTGGAATTTTATAACTTCCACTAGCAAACATATTTTTACCATCACTATCTTTTAAAGTATTACTATTAAAGTCTTTTCAATTGCTAGTTTCATCTGCTGATCCAACTAATAAATATTGGAATTTAGCATATCTACCTATCATTTGGTTGTATGAACTAAATCTTTGTTTAGCTCATTCTAAGTAATTGTTTTCAGGAGTTAAAATAATAGCAGTACCATCATCATTATATTTAGCTGAAAAGATTTTATCTGTTGTAGCAGTTTGTCCATCACGCACTAAAGTATCTTTAATATTAATAGTTGTTCCATTTAATAAGTGAGCAACAAAGTTAGAAGTATTTGTGGGAACACTAATTCATGAATTAGTAATATTATTTTTTACTTGAGATCCAAATCCATATTCACTATTATCATCAAAATTTTTAGATGTTTGTTCATAAATATTACGGTTGCCTTTATATTCATCTTTATAGATATATGAAACACCACTTGTTGCATCACAACCGATTTGAGTTCCATCTGCTAATGTATATATTGTTGAATTGAATCTGGTGTAGTTAGGATTTAATTTTAAATGTGCCTGGATAATGATTTGTCCAGGAGAATATATTCCATTAGTTGGATTAGCAGCATCACCATATGTTAAATTTGCAACTTTTCATTTAATGAAATCATTAAGAATGGTGTTAAAAGTTGTTTCACCATTTGATGAATTAAGAGGATATGTTTTTTTGAATTTACCACCACCTTCATTTTCTAAAGCATTTTTTCAAGTTGAATCTGCATCATTATTAGGATTGTAATTAATCCCTAATTCTAATCTTAAAGGTGAATCAGTACCGGAGGTTAAATTAGCATTATTTAATGGGCTAAATGTTAAATTATTACTTGTTCCATTTCAATATCCAATATTATGAGTTCCAAATGAAGAACCATATTTTCCTTGATTTGGAACACCTGCTCCTGAAGGAGATTTAACTTGAATAGTTATATTATTTTGATTTGGAGTTTGATTAAAAGATTCTACTTTATAGTTAGTTGATCAAGAATCTAATAATTGTCATGAAGCATTAGAAATAGTAACTGGATACTCAAACGTTTTAATTTTTGCAATACCATTTGTATCAGTATAAAAAGGATTAGTTCAACTATTATTTGTTAAATTAAATTTCAATGTTACATTTAAAGAGGGGGTTGCTTGTGATGTGTTATCAATTTTAGTTACTATTTGAACTCTTTTAACTGCCATTGAATTGTAACTTCCTACTTGTCAATTTGAAAATAATTCTACAGATTTATTATTAGCTCCAAAAAAAGCAGGGTCAGATAATTTACCAAAACTAGTTGCAACCGCCCTATTTTGGCTAGTATCATTATAATCATTTAATGCTTCATTATTTTGGTAGTAGTTAGCTCCCTTAGTTAAATTTTGATATGTTCTTGGGAATCATTGATTCAAATCAGCACGAGAAGTAATGTAGTTAGTAAATGAATTATCAGTTATTCTAGTTTTATTAACACCATTTGAACTATTTGTTGTCAAACTATCCATATTAATAGAATTAATAATAAGTGGATTAATAAAAGCAATAGGTGTAGATTTTACAGTGCTATCCGCCCCTGCAACTGCTACATCTTTCTTTGTCCCTGTTGTAGGAAAATATAAATTTAATTTGTTATTTTGACCAGTTAAAGAATTAACATCAAATCAGAATCCATTTTTATATAGATCATAGATTCCACCAGATTTAGCATTTCCGCTTGTTGAAGTATTTGCTATTAATTCATTACTAATAGTTACACTATACGGAGCACTAGAAGAATTAGGAATAATAAAATTACTTACTTGACCTGTAAGGCTATTACCTATTCAAAAACTTGCATAGTTATCTGATACTCCTGAATATCCTGAATAAGCATCTTTATTATTAACATTTTCAATTTTATTTGGTCTTGAAGCATAAATAATAGTATTATCAAATGGGCTAACAGAGATTAATCTTGAATATAATTGTTCTGTATAATTAGCATAATCATTTGCACCATGTATGATAGAATCTATTGCATTAGGTCATGGATATCATTTTAAAACACTTGTGCTAGCTATTAGATTCATGGTTGCTAACCTATTATTAATATAATGATTTACTATTTTTTCTCCAAAATTAAATGATTTTGTTGTTGAATTATTAAATGTTAATTGTGCTGCATCTGAATTATTAATTTCCATTTGGAACACATTAAAGATTGGAAGAGAAATAGAGGAAGAAGTAGAATTAGAAGGTGAGGCGTATGGATATGCGAATGTTATTACTCTTTCATTAAACATATTTCTAGTAGGTAATAAAAAAGCTTTATTAAAATCATTGCTTCAGTTATTGGTTCAAAAAGTGGATACTTTAGAATTGTTATTATTATTTTGTTCAAGATAAACATTTAAACTGTTATTGTTATTTTTGTTTAAACCAACTTTTCCACTATCTTGAAAAGTACAATTATTACTTTCTATTGCATATGATGCATTATGATAATATATTTTTTTATCACTTTCATTAATTGTAAAAGTTAAAATAGTAAATTTTGTTGAAGTACTATTATTTATATCTTCTGGAATAACAATAGGACTAGTAAGTGGATAATAATTAGTATTAGTAGAGTCAGAATATGGTGTTTTAATTTTATTAAAGACATTACTTGAAATATCAATTGGCACTATTGATGCTGAACTACTATTTCCATTTCTAACATTATCTATTTCGCTTTTTTTAATTAAATAGAATTTTGCTAATCCATTATTGTTTTTTCAAATATTGTCATAAAAAGCATTAATAGTTAATGATTTTCTTTTTTGTAATGACAATTGCAACACTATATCTATTATAAAAAAGAAATGTTTAAAAATGAAAAATTGAAATTATTAATTTCAAATTTGATCTATTAATTTTAAAATTAATTATTTATTTTATTAAAGACATCATAACTTGATTTCCAATTAAATATTTCTCTGGGCATTTTATTAATTTTATTTTGGGTATCTAAAATATCATTATTAGATAATAAAGAAAAATCTGTTCCTTTTTTTCAAAATCTTCTAATGATTCCATTTACATGTTCATTTGATCCTCTTTGATAAGAAGCAAAAGGTTCGCAAAAATAAACAATACATTTTAATCATTTGGCTAATAAACCAATCTTAGAAAATTCAATTCCATTATCAATGGTTATAGATTTAACACATAAATTATTTCTTTTTATCAATTGATAAACTTTTGAATTTAATTTCATAGGGTTTTTAGATTGAATTTTTTCAATAAAAACCATTCTTGTTTGTCTTTCTTGAAAAGTTATTAGATTTTCAAACCCATGTTCTCTTTTTCCAATAATTAAATCCATCTCTCAATGACCAAATTCTTGTCTATTATCAATGTATTTAGGCCTTGCTCATATAGGGATTATAAGAGAATTAGTGAATTTAGAAAATATTCCTTTCTTTCTTTTTCTGCCCTTAAGATAATATTGTCTTAACAAATCTTTTCTTTTAATTTCTCATCGATTTGATTTAATTCAATTATATATTTGTCTTCATGTAATTTTAGTTGTATTATTTTGTAATTTATAATAAGTTGTCTTAATTCCTGAATATCTTTTATCAAATTTTTGGATAAACTGATCAGTGAATTTTTCATATTTTAATAAATACATTGAATGATTATGTCATCTTCTTCTAATAGTTTTTTCTTGCGCTACATTGTGATCATAAAAACCATCAAAGGTATTTCTTTTCAATTCACGAGATATTGTGGATTTAGATCGTTTTAGTGTTTTGGCAATTTCAGAAATTGATTTTTGTTCTTGATTAAATAAAATATCTATTAAATATCTCTCGTTATGAGATAATTTATTTTGGTTATTTAACATCTTTTCTTTTCCTTTCCTTAAATGAATTAATATTACAGAGGGGAGGGGTTGGAAAAGATTTTTTATAAAAAAAATCACAATCCAACCTCTAATAATTTTATAAATTAATTAGTGTTGCGATTGTGATTACAATTTGGGAAAGCATTAATAGTTAATGATTTTTTATTTGTATCTCTCAATTTTAATATATTTGGAGTGTAATATCAAATAATGTCTCCATTTCCAAGTGTTATCATATCTTGGTAATATAAATCTCGTTTTCACTCATTTGAGTCTTGAGCTAAACCTTGTGTACTAAAAATACTTTTGAATGTTCAAGTAACAGTATTAGAGTGACCAGGACCATTGTAACTATTATATAATATTTTTCCTGTTGTTGCATCATGGATAGTAAAAGTTATGGAGAAACTTGGATCACTACTCCCATCAGTAAAATTTTGATTTAATCCTCCCGCTCCTGTAGGATCTGCAGTTCTTACAACAAAAATTGTGTTAGTTGCAAAATTATATTTAGCACTATAAATAGCAACACCAGATTCGTCATTAGTTCAAATGATAGATCCATCTCAACCTACTAAAGCTAAAGTATTGTCTCAATAATCTTTTTCATCACTGTGACTAGGAGTAACAGATCCTCCGGGATTTTTAGGAACTTGACCATTATATGTTCCTAATCAACCATAAGGAGTAACCATTTGACCACGGCCAACACTACTTAATGGAACTAATTTTTCTGTATTATGAAACATTTCTTTTGTTGGTGTATTAATATTTGGAAAAGTTGCTCAATCTTGAGCTGCTCTAGATGAATTAATAAATAATTGATTTTGATAGTTATCAACAATTTGCTTTCCTAAAGCAATAGCTATAGGTGAAATTGAAATTAAAGCTAAAGAAGTAATTAAGTGAGATTTTATTAATCTAGATTTAATTTCTTTTTTCATATATATCACTCCAATCCTAATGAAATTTAATATTTTTATAAATTATAATAGAAATTAAGATAAAAATAAATTTTCAATTTTCACTATAAAATTACCAATTTCAATACCGATAATTCCTTGTATTTCATAATTTTACAATATTTATCAAAGTTGAAATATTCGGTGGGTGTCTTTCTTTTCTAATAATTTAAAGTATTTTTGAAGTTCTTCTTTAGTAACGGTGGTTCCTAATTTATATTTCTTAGTATTTTGTAAATAATTTTCTGCATTAATTACAAGTGCGATTAGATCACAATCATCTTGAGTTAAATTTTTGAAAGATTTGCCTTTTGGAATAAATTTTCTTATTTGCTTATGTTTTTGTTCAATGGTTCCTTTTTGCCATGAAGAATATGGATTAGTAGAAAATCATGGAATATTTAATTTAACTAGGTCGTAATTTTCAGTTTCCATTATCTGAAGTTATGGATTTAATTTTTTTGTTCATATTTTTAATATTATTTTTTACTGCTTTTAAAAATTCATTACTTTGTTTATTTTCATAAATAGTTATGGATAGTCTTCTAGATTTTCGATTAATCATTGTAGAAAGATACTTAGTATCAGTTTTAGTTCCTTCTACCGTATCTACTTCAACATCACCATATCTAATTCTTTTATTGATAATTTCATCTCTTTGATCAATGGATGTGGCAATGATTTTTTTGCCTATTTTATGGGGTTTTTTATAGTATTTTCCATATTTTAAGTATGGAAATATTCTTAATGTGACTCCATAAATTTTATTTTGCCTAATTAAGTGATATAAATGCTTTGGAGAATAATATAATCCTAATTTTTCTTTGATTATCTTTGATAAAGTTTTAGCAGAAGTTTTGTTACCTGTTGCTTTAGCTACTGTTCTTATCAATTTAGCGACTACTGAGTATTTAGATAAACAATTTTGTTGTTTTGCTATTTCTAATTTTTTTCTCTTATTATTTAATCTATTAAGATAAATATTTGAATCATAATAATATAGTTTAAAAGAATAATCTTTTATTTTTTTATAACAATAAGTTTTAGTTTTAAAAAGCATTTTTCTTATTGTTTCAACAGAATAATTTGTTAAGTTAGATATGAATTCATATCTTTTCATCATTTTTGGAATAAAGTTTTCTTGAGAAGAATCAGATATTTGATTCATTAATGCAAAGATTAAATTAATTTTTTCTAATTCTTTTTCAAATATAAATTGAAGTTTCATATAATTTAGTTGTCCTTTTTTTTAGTTTTTTTTATATTTTACAAGGACAGCCAGGGAGAAATCTCTGGTTTTTTATTTATCGGTATTCATTTTGGTAACTTTTTTTTTTCAATTTTTATGTGAATTCTATATTTAAATAATAAATATATGAATGATTTTATATAATTTTACAAATATGAAAAAAAAGAAAAAAATCATTTTCTTAAGTAGTTTGATGACTGTATCAGTGATGGCTGCTATTTCTATTACATCTTGTAATAGTGGACAAAATGATGAATTAGCTTCTTGGACTTTAAATGAAGAAGTTGATCGTCTTAATAATTTTACTTTTTTACCAAAATCTTCCAGCTTTTCCATAGGAACTGTAATAAATACTAGCGATGAAACCTTTTTACCAACTTTTATTGCTAATTGAACACCAAATAATAACTTTAGCTACCGCATTCAAAAAGAGAGAGAAATTTCTACAGATATTTATAGAACAACATATTTTAATATTGTGGTTCAAGATATTATTACTTTAGAAGAAAAAACAACCAATTCTTTCAATATTAAATATGAAATACAAGAAGAAGTGGAGATTAGAAAAGAAATTAAAAATATTAATGATAATACAAAATTATTAAAATCTGAATTTACAGATGAAGAAATAAATAATATTGATGCAACAAACATTATAAATTATTTAAATATTGGTATTAATAATCAATATATTTATCAAATTTTGGATTTTAATCACAATTCTAATATAAAAACTTTTTCTTTAAAAGTAGAAATTAAAAATAAAGAATATGAATCTTTAATATCTAGTCAAATATCTAATATATTAACTTTTACTTATACCATTAATAATGATCTTCCAATTACTAATTCAGTAGCAGAAGAAATTGCTCGATTAAATAAATTGTCACCAAGATTATTAAATCCTAATTTAACATATCAACAATTATTAGATTTAAATATTTCTAATTTTTTACCTTTATTAACTGATTTTCCTTTAAATAATGAATTATTTACTTATAAAGTTTTTGCTTTTAGTAAAACTAATTTATCTAATTCAAAAAACATTAATTTTAATATGCATGTGTTTCAAAAAGGACAAGAAGATATTAAAGATGATACTAATTTTACAAATAATTTTATTGTTGATTTTATATTAATTAATGAACCAGAACAAGATGTGAATATAGATGATCAATATTTACAAAATAATTTAGTAGATGTTATTACTTCAGGAGATTATAGTTTAGCTTCTCCTGGTTCTTTAGTTGACAATGATTGTGTCAAAGTATCTCCTGGGCCTCTTCGAACAGCGCCATCAGCAGGTGTTCCTGAATATGCAAAAAGTATTCAAAGTAAAGTTTTTAATGCACTAGAATTAGATCAATTAAAAAACACTTTTAGTTTATGTTTTCAAAGTTATAGCGGAGCTTGTTCCTTTGGAACAGGTTGAATTTTAGATTATAAATTGACTTCTGATGGTTCTTATCCAACAACATGATATATTGCAACAAACGCTCATGTTATTCAGAATTTAAAGATTCCTAATGAAATTATTAGTCCAGTAAGATATGAAATTGAAAATTCACCTTTTACTAATACTAATCAATTAATTATGCAAAGAGTAAAAACTGAATCAATACAATTTGGTCAAGATTTTGGTAATTCTTATAATCAAGATACATATGACCGTGTAAATATTCCGGCAGCAAATTTAAAAACAATATTTATTGGTTTAGATTATTTAACTACAAGACCAGATATGTTTTCCAAAGATGGTAAATGACAAAACACGGAAGAATATATTGATTTTGCAGTGATGGAAGTCACTTTTAATTCTGCTAGTGAAGCTAAAACATTTACTCAAAATTATGTAGAAGATACTTCAAGACACTTTAAATATCGTAAAGAATCAATATTAAAAAATTATAATTTAAAAATTGATCATGGATATTCTGTTATTGGATTTCCAGATGTATCTCCAACACCACATCCTTATTTTAGGCCAGTTTCTATGTTTTCTAACAGAGCAGCAGAAATGGATGCAAATACTCCAATAGTTTTAGATGATCAATTTTCTAACTTAGCTTCTTCACCTTTTTATAATACTTTTAATAATCGCATAGGTATGTTTGATGCATCTTTAGGACTATCATTTTTTGGAATGGATTATCGCCAAGCATATAGTTTAAATCGTTGATATAACTCTTGAGGATTAACATATCCAATAGATTATTCTAATTTAGAAGCCGGTTCTAGTGGATCAATGTTAAGAGATAAAGAAGGATATACAGTTGGTATTTATTTTGCATCAGATGCAAGAGCAAGTATTGGATTGGCTCAAGCTCTATATTGTGAAGGATTTAATTATCAAGGTAAATATGGAAAATTCAACTTAGAAGGTTATGATTTAATAGAAGGTGGTTTTCCAAATCAAAAAATATCTTATAAAGATAATTTAAAACTTATTTATGGCGATAATTATAAAACTCATTTATTCCCTAATGGATTAAAATAATATTGTTGTTTGGAAATAAAAACATATTAATTTGTTACTTTTTCAAATTCTTTTGTAATATTTCTTGCTCATTCTACTTTGTAATAAATTCATTCATAGCAAGCTGTTTTGATAATTAAATCAGGAACAAAGAATAAAGCATAAGCTCATGGAAATTCAATTTGTTTGCAAATAATAGAATAGTTTATAGAAACAATTCAAGCAGTGGAAATTAATCCTACAATCGCTTCAATTGAAGCAGTTAAATTAGTTTTTCCACCTGTTGAAATAATTCTATTTTTAGTAATATATCAAACCCAAAAAGGAATATTTCAAGCCAAGGGCCATAAAGTATTTTGAATATTAACTAATAACACTTCAGCACCACTTGTGATTACATCTGAATTTATTGGAGGATTTTGTTGTTCTAATAATGATTTATAACCTTCTGTTAAAAAATTCATTTTAGTAATTAAAGCACTAATAATAACTAGTAATAAAGCCATTATAATTGAAACACACATATGAAAACCTTGTAATTCTTTAGCATTTTTCTTTGCTTCTAAATAATTATTTTCTCCTAGCTCTCTACCGACAAAAATAGTAACATTGGCATTAATTGATTCAAATGTATTTCAAAAGATGCTAAAAAACATTCCTGATATACCTAAAATATTAGCAGCAGCAATTTGGTATTCTGGATTATTTCCAATGCTTCCAGTAGGATATCCATGATTTCAAAAAACATACCTAATAGAAACGGTGATAGATCCTATACAAAACAATAAGAAAGAAGGTATTCTTTTGATAAATTGTTTTCAAACAATAAGAGGAATAGCAAACATTTTTAAAGGGTTTCATAATAATCTTTTGTCTTTTATAAAAATATAGATAACAAAAAAAACAATTGAACCAATAATTAAAGATATATTAGTTGAATATGAAAGCAATTCTAAATCTTTATTTATTAAATTAAAAATAATGTTTAAAACAATATTTAATCCTAAACATAAGCAAGATGAAATTAATGTAGCATTTCCATAACCACTTTCTCTTAAAATCATTGCCATTGTATAACCTCAGGTACTAAATAATCAAGATATAGCAATTCATCTTAAATAACGACTACCTGAATTCATAATTTCTTGATCAACATTTTGATCAAAACCTGAAGCAATCTGCATTAGAAATTCTGGCCATATTAAAGCAGGTATAGTAAAAATAATTGTTATTCCTAAAGCAATAACAATTCTTCCTCTAATGATTTCTCTGATTTTTTTAACATCATTAGTAGCAAAATATTGACCATATAAAGCCGATCCAATAATTGTGGTTGCAGCAATGATTCCAGTTACAATTGTGGTTCAAGTATTAGCATAAGCTAAAGCTTGATTACCACCAGGTATAATAGTTGCCATGAAATTGTCAACAAAAGAGTTTAGAGCAAAAATTAAAGCAGAAAAAATAACTGGTAATGATGTTAAAGTATATTTGATTCATCTTCCTCGATTAGCAGGAAAAAAAGCTTTTAAATTACTCATAATGAGAGTATTTTATTACTTTTATAAAATTTGTTGGGATAAATTTTATTAAAATTTAAGTCAAAATTTCTTATAAATTTACAAAATTAAATACCGATAAATAAAAAACCAGAGATTTCTCTCTGGCTGTCTTTGTAAAATAAATAAACACAAAAAGGAAGCTTAAATTATGTGATGCTTCAATTTATATCTAAAAAAGAATTAGAAAAAATTAATTTAATCTTCACATTAATGAATCAAATATCTGATTCTTTATAGAATAAAAAATTATTCTTATAAGATCTATTGTTATGATGTAAATATTTATCTTTTGCGACTAAATAACAAAAGAAAAAAAATTAAAGAAATTTAGGAATAAATTTCTATTTCAACTTTGATAGAATTTAAATCATGTCAATTATCAACAAAAAGAAGATGAATGAATTGTTAAATTTATCTAATGATCCTAAAATTGAATTAGTAGAAGAAACAAAGAAATCCTATAAAATTAAAATTACTGGAGATAAAGATAAAGTGAAAAAATCATCTTTTGAAAAGAATGTATTAAAGTTTATGTCAGATGTGACAGAGTTTATGAAAGATATGAATGAATTTGTCAAAGAACAAAAAGAGTTTAACGAAGAACAAAAGGAATTTAATAATTCGGTAGTTGATTTTATAAAAGAACAAAAGGAATTTAATAATTCAGTAGTTGATTTTATAAAAGAACAAAAGGAATTTAACAAAGAACAAAAGGAATTTAATCAAAAAGTTGATCAAAGACTAAGTGTTCTTGAATCTTTTCATAAAGATGATTTTAGAAAAAATACAAATCATAAAAAATAATTTATTTATAAAGACCTAAAGTAATATTTTTTTAATTATACATAATTTGATAGCAAATAAAAAAGCCTCTGGTTAGGCATAAAGTTACCAAATTCAATACCAATAAATAAAAAACCAGAGATTTCTCCTTGGCTGTCCTTATAAAATAAATAAAGAACAAAAAAGACACTTAAATTATATGACACTTCAATTTATATCTAAAAAAGAATTAGAAAAAATTAATTTAATCTTTGCATTAATGAATCAAATATCTGATTCTTTATAGAATGAAAAAAATATTCTTATAAGATCTATTATTATGATGTAAATATTTATCTTTTGCGACTAAATAACAAAAGAAGAAAATTAAAGAAAATTAGGAATAAATTTCTATTTCAACTTTGATAAAATTTAAATTATGTCTATTATTAGCAAAAAGAGAATGAATGAATTATTAAATTTATCTAATGATCCTAAAATTGAATTAGTAGAAGAAACAAAGAAATCTTATAAAATTAAAATTACTGGAGATAAAGATAAAGTGAAAAAATCATCTTTTGAAAATAAAGTATTAGAGTTTATGTCAGATGTGACTGAATTTATAAAAGAACAAAAAGAGTTTAATGAAGAACAAAAGGAATTTAATAATTCAGTAGTTGATTTTATAAAAGAACAAAAGGAATTTAACAAAGAACAAAAGGAATTTAATCAAAAAGTTGATCAAAGACTACATAAAGTTGATCAAAGACTAAGTGTTCTTGAATCTTTTCATAAAGATGATTTTAGAAAAAATACAAATCATAAAAAATAATTTATTTATAAAGACCTAAAGTAATATTTTTTAATTATACATAATTTGATAGCAAATAAAAAAGTTCTTAGTTGGGTATAAAGCTACCAAAATGAATACCGATAAATAAAAAACCAGAGTTTTCTCTCTGGCCATCCTTGTAAAATAAATAAACAACAAAAAGGACGCTTAAATTATATGAAACTTCAATTTATATTTGAAAAAGAAAATTAGAAAAAATTAATTTTATCTTTACATTAATGAAGAAATTATCATTCTAAAATTTCCAGATACTTTTGGTCAAAAAGAATTAAAATATAAGTATGGATAATAAAGATAGAAAACCAAGCCCTAATTACTTATATAAAAAAGATCCTAATGAAAATTATGAATGTGAAGCTTGTGCTGATCATGTTTGCAATGATGAATGTGGATGTGAATTATCTGAACAAGCAAAAATATCTTTAGGATTAATGAAAGATAAAATAAATAATAAAAAATAAACAATGAATAAAACAAACAATAAAGATTTTATTACCATTAAGGGTGCTAATGAGAATAATTTAAAAAATGTTTCTTTAGTTATTCCCAAAAATAAATTTGTTATCTTTACAGGACTAAGTGGTAGTGGTAAATCATCGCTAGCATTTAATACAATTTATGAAGAAGGAAGAAGAAGATATGTGGATTCCTTATCTTCATATGCAAGACAATTTCTTGGTGGAACTAAAAAACCTAAAGTAGATTCTATTGAAGGCTTATCTCCAGCTATTAGTATTGAACAAAAAACAACTCATGCAAACCCCAGATCAACTGTTGGGACAATAACAGAAATTCATGATTATCTAAGATTATTATTTGCTAAAATTGGAAAACCAATTTGTCCAAAACATAAAATAGAAATTTCTGCTCAAAAAATAAAAGATATTATTGATTTAATTTATAAAATACCAACAAATAGTAAGTTGTTAATTTGTTCACCAATTGCAAAGGGACAGAAAGGAACAAATAAAAATTTATTTGAAAAATTAAGACAAGATGGTTTTTTAAGAGTAAAAATAGATGACAAAATCTTTTCTTTAGATGATAAAATTAATATTGAAAAAAATAAAGCTCACAATATTTCTATTATTGTTGATCGAATAATTCTAAATGAAGAAAATAAATCTAGAATCACTGAAGCTGTTAATGTTGCTTTAGAATATTCAAAAGGTTTAGTAGATGTAGAAAATTTAGATAATAAAGAAATACATAATTTTTCTCAACAATTTGCATGTGTGCATGGTGATTTTCAAATGCCAAAAATAGAAACAAAATTATTCTCCTTTAATTCTCCTTATGGGATGTGTGAAAAATGTAAAGGATTAGGTGTTATTATAGAACCTGATATTGATTTAATTATTCCAAATAAAAAATTAAGTATTAATGAAGGGGCAATTGATAAAATGCCAGGAATATCATCAAAGAATAATGACTCATTATCTTGACAAGAATTTATTTGTTTAATGAACCATTATCAAATCCCCTTAAATACAGCTATAGAAGATTTGAGTGCTAAACAAATAAATATAATTAAGTATGGATCTGATGATGAAATTGAATATTCTATTACATCAAAAGATGGTAGAAAACATTTACGTAAAGGTCAAATAGAAGGTTTAGTTACAAAATTAGGTAGATTATTTTTAGAAACTACTAGTGAAGAAATGAGACAATGATATGGTAGATTCATGTCGGAAACTTTATGTGATAAATGTAAAGGATGTAGATTAAATGAATATGCTTTAGCAGTCAAAATAAATAAATTGAATATTCATGAATTTTCTACTTTATCAATTGAAGAAGAATATAACTTGATTTCTAATTTAGAATTAACTGATGAAGAAAACGAAATTGCTAAAATGATTATTCATGAGTTAGAATCTCGATTAGGTTTTTTAAAAAATGTAGGATTAGAATATTTATCTTTAACAAGAACCGCTGAAACATTAAGCGGCGGAGAGGCGCAAAGAATTAGATTAGCAACTCAAATAGGTTCTAAATTAACAGGTATTTTATATGTTTTAGATGAACCATCTATAGGATTGCATCAATCTGATAATACTAAATTAATTAATGTTTTAAAACAAATGGTAGAAATAGGAAATACTTTAATAGTTGTAGAACATGATGAAGAAACTATTTTAGCGGCAGATTATATTGTTGATATAGGGCCTTTAGCTGGAGATAAAGGTGGTGAAGTTGTCGCCTATGGAACTGTTGAAGATATTAAAAAGAATAAACATTCTATAACAGGGCAATATTTAAGTAAAAAATTAGAAATAAAAGTACCAAAAGTTAGAAGAAAAGGTAATGGTTATAACATTGAAATTATTGGTGCCAAAGAAAATAATTTAAAAAATATTAACGTGAAAATACCACTAGGTAAATTTATTGCAGTTACAGGAGTTAGCGGTAGTGGTAAATCTACACTAGTTAATGAAATACTTGTCAAAGCTCTAGAAAAACAAATCAATAATAATGCTATTAAACCTGGTAAACATTCTAAAATTAATGGAATTTTAAATATAGATAAGATTGTTAAAATATCTCAATCACCAATTGGAAAAACACCAAGATCTAATCCAGCAACTTATACATCAGTATTTGATGACATTAGAGATTTATATGCAAATGTAGAATTAGCTAGAGCTAGGGGTTATGAAAAAGGAAGATTTTCTTTTAATATTCCAGGTGGAAGATGCGATAAATGCCAAGGTGATGGATATATAAAAATAGAAATGCAATTTTTACCATCAGTTTATATTCCTTGTGATCATTGTGATGGTCAAAGATATAATTATGAAACATTGGAAATAAAATATAAAAATAAATCTATTGCCGATGTATTAGACATGAGAATATCTGAAGCAATCGAATTTTTTAATAATCGTTCTAAAATAAGAGACAAATTGCAATGTTTAATAGATGTAGGATTAGGATATATTAAACTTGGTCAATCATCTACTACATTAAGTGGTGGGGAAGCACAAAGAATAAAATTAGCTACACATCTGCAAAAAAAAGCTACAGGTAAAACATTGTATGTTTTAGATGAACCAACAACAGGCCTTCATTCATATGATATTCAAAATTTATTAAATATTTTAAATAGAATAGTAGATGGCAAAGACACTGTTTTAGTTATTGAACACAATTTAGATGTTATAAAATCATGTGATTATATTATTGATTTAGGACCTTCTGGAGGAAATAAAGGTGGTAATGTTATTGCCACAGGAACACCAGAAGAAATAGCTAAAGTTTCTAAATCTTTAACTGGTCAATATTTGAAAGATTATTTAAAATAAATTGTTAATTCTCCAATTGATATTGCACAATTTGGATATGTTGCAATATTTGAAGTAGAAATTAAAATATTTGGTATTTTCAAAGAATCTATATTTTCAACAGGTTTTTCAATTGATAAATATAAATTTTGATATGAACTACTGAAATAATGAGGATACATTTTAATTAGAAAATTTGTCAAATTATTAATAATATTTGATTCTTCGTTTTTTCAATAAAGATCAAAAGTTAAAGTAGAATCCAAATTTTTGTTCATTAAATATTTTTGGACAACATTTTCATCAAAAAAGTTTTTTAAGTTATTGATAATTAAATTTTCATCATTCATTAATTTATCATGCACTAATGTTTGAATTTTGTCCTCACTTAAATTATTTAAAGTAATAGTTGCATTATTTTGTTGAATTTTGTTAATTGATAGTTCATATGTTAAATTATCTTTATTATTAAATTTTATAAATACTGAAGAATTCAAATCTTCATTAAATTTAGGTAAATAAAAACCAACAATTTTGCAATTTATATTATTTATAGCATTCTCTAATTCTTCATATAACTTTTGTTGTGTATTTGAAGGATTTTCAACTTTATTGACCACAAAGTTTAGATTAATATTTTCCAACTCTTGAATATTATTGATTTTTATATTATTATCAATAAATGCTCGAATTTGTCCGCTTTGCACATTAGTAAAAACTTGTTGAGCATTTACTGAACTTTGATCATATAAAGAATTATTAGTACATGAAATTATACTAATTGGACTAATATAAATTAAGGAAGTTGATAATAAAATTAACTTTTTTTTCATTTTTTATCCTTTTTCATTTATTTCTTTTATAGTAAATGACATTTTTAAACTTAGTTGTTTAGCAATTACTTGATCATTAGAAATTTTATCTTTACCTGAATAGATATTTAAGTAAATGTAATCATCTTGTTTTTTATCAAATGAAATATATAAATCATCTTGATATAAATCAAAGCCTTCAATATCATTTGATAATTTAATAGATAAAGTATTTTCTAATTGAGTTGCTGAATCTGTTTCTTTAATAGTAATTCCTTTACGATTTAAATATTTTTTAATATTTATTTTTAATGATTTGTATAAATCATTTTGTATAGGTCCTTCATTATTAATATTAGCAATATTAGATCAATCAAAATAATTATTTACAGAAAGTTGAACAGTATTATCTATAGTAGATAGATCTAATTTTTTAATGATTGTTTTATTATCATAAGGACCTGAACTTATATCAATTAGAACTTCTATATACTCTAATTTATTATCAGCATTTAGATTTGTTATAGAAGGAAAAATAATTGATTTAATCTTAGGATTAATATAAAAAGTTAATTTATCATCTGGGCTTAAATGATCATTTCAAGATATTAAAGATTCAGATTTTTCAATAGTAATGACATCTGCAACATTAGCTGTAAATAAATCTTTGATTGTAATTGGTTCATTTGCATTTTTATTTAAAGAATCTCTAATCTTGGTTTCATTAATTTTTAAATTAATTATGTTTTCATTATTTAATAAATTATTTAATTGTGTTTCCAATGATTGAGAACAAGAAATTGTAGTTACACAAGGAACCAAAAGAAAAGAAGAACATAATGGAAATAGATATTTTAATTTTCATTTTTTCATAAATATAAATTTTATATAAAAAAAAGAATAATTAATACATTTAAAATATTTTTTTATAAAATTTTAAATATTAGTATATTTAAACAATTTTATGTCAACTCAAATACCAACAAACACTCAGCAGAATACATCAATTAATATTAACAATTCATCAAGTAATATTTTAGATATTTTAAAATCTAAATATAAACAAAAAAATGAAATATATACAACTCTTGAATTAACAGAGGGATCTATTATCTCCTTGATAGGCAATGATATTAATTATTTAAATGAATTAACCATTTTGGCAGCGGCCCAAAATTTTTCTTATTATTTAAAAAAAAATAATAATAAAGGAAGCATTTTCATTTCTCATGATGGATCCTTAGAAGCAATTATGTTTGCCAAAATTTTTGCTTCAGCTTTAATAGAAGAAAAAATTCAAACATATTTTAATTATGAAAATCAACCATTAAATAATGCAATGGCTATTTATGCTGCTCAAAATAGTAAAATTAATTTTTCTTATATTGTGACATTTTCAAATCACATCCAAAAAAATATGCATTATATATCTTTTTTTGATAAAAAAGGGTCTTTATTAAATTCTCAAAAATCTAAAGAAATTAATGCTTTAATTTCTGAAACTAATTTCTTAAATTTAAAAATTCCTAATAATAACGTTCCAACTATTAGTGAAAAAAATTTAAGTGCAAAATATTTTGAAGAAATTACTAAAAATACTAGTGATTGAAGTAATTTAGATATTTTAATATCTAATCCTTTTAACATTAACTCTCAATTATTGTTTGATTTATTTAAAGAACATAAAGCTAATTATGATTTTGTTAATTGAAAAAAAATTCCAAATAAAGAAAAAAAAATAACAAGAAAATCTTTAGTTTCTTTTAAAAAACATCATAAAGATGTTATTATCAACTTTAATACTAATATTAATAATTTTGAGATTTTAGTTAAACATAAGAGAAGATGAAAATATCTAACTCTAAATGATTTAAGCATTCTTTATATTTATTATGAAAAATTAATGAAAGAAAAAATTCAGGATAAAGAAATATTTTGTTCTAATTTAGCAAGTAAATATATAGAATATTATGCAAATATTAATAAAGTTTCTATTAATTCATATAATTTGCTTTCAGAATATGATGAAAAGAAAATACAAAATAACATTTTGTTAGCAACTAATGGTAATAATTATTTTGTCTCTAAACACAATACCTCTCTTTGTTCTGATCCAATAATTAATATAAAAATATTTTTAAATTTAATAGCATATTTTAAAAAAGCAAACAAAAATTTATATCAAGTATTAAGTGAAATATATCAATCAAATGGTATTTTTTATTTCAATTCTAAAAAAGAAAAAATAGATATAGAAAGTGCAAACACATTCTTTTACAAAGTAAAAAATTTAAGAGAAATCAATAATTTAAAAGTTGTAAAAATCAACCCTTGTGAAGAATCTTTGATGAGTTTAGAGCTTGTGCTAGAAGATAAAACAATCATTAATTTAGAATATTCAAGAAACATTAATCAATTAGTGTCAAATATTTCTGTCTGAAATCAAGAAGATACAACAAAAAATAAAGAAGATGATTTTATGAATTTAATTGTTAAAGAAAAGAAAATTATGAGTGAATTAAATTCATTAAAAGAAACTTTTGATGTTAAGAAAATTTCATGATATGGATTCTTAAAATATGCTATTCTTGTGGCTTTATTTATCAGCTTAATAATTCTAATGTTCACATTTGTTTTAGGCGGAGATACAGGATTATGGAATAATGTTTTAGCATTTTTACAAAATCAAAAAGATTTTTCATATTTATTACCATTTTTTATTTTAATAATTTTAATATATGTGTTGTTATATTGTTTAATTGATAAATGATTATTTAAAAAACTCAATCAGAAGGTCAAATTAAGGCATTTATGAATATCTAATATGATTTCAATTTGCATTTCTGCAATTACACCATTAATTTATGGCGGAGAAAGCGTTAGCTATTGATATTTGAGAAGAAAAAAAATTGATGGACCCTCTATTGCTGCAATTTTTTTAATTAAATCGTTATTTACACAAATTAATTTTATTGTTTTTTCTTTAATTTTTATGCCTATAGGATTTGTTAGTTTTTATGGACACATTTTGAATCAAGAACAAGGCCCTTTTATTATTGTTTTAGTAATTATTGGAACAATTTTAGATGGATTTGCAGCAATTATGATTTCTTTATTAGCTTTTAGTTCTAGATTAACAAGCTTTTTAGCAAAGAAAATTAATCATTTAATTGAATGAATTCCATTTATTGTTTCTAAATCATCTTTAGAAAGAGGATCACAATTAAAATATCAATTTACTAATATTAATATAGCTTCTAAAAAGATCTTTTATTATAATAAACCCTATAAAAATTTCTTGATTTTCCTAGAAACGTTAGCTCTTTATTTTGCAATTAAAGTTATTGATTTGGGTGTTATTTGTGCTTTAATAGGAAATTTTTTACAAGGAGACTGACTGACAGCAAGTATAAAAATGCTATCTGGAAGTACTATGGTTAGATCAATAAATGCTTTAAATCTTGTCATTCCTTCAGGAATAGGTATTTCAGATTGAGCTACAAAAGAAATTTTAGGATCTATGTTCAAAGCAAACAATGGTGGAGCTCCATTCTATTCTGTAGAAGTTTTCCAAACATTATCAAGAATCATCTTTACATTTGGAGTGGTTATTTTATCTGCATCCATGTTATTAACTATATTTATAGGAGAATCAAGAATCGATAAATATAATAAAATTAAAAAGACTCTAACTCCTGAAGAAATAGCACAAGGGAAAATAAAAATAACAACCACTTTTTATTCATTTGCTATAATTCCTTGAATTTTAGGAATAATTACTTGCATCATTGTTTGATATTTAATTCTGCATTTTGTTATTTTTGTTTAATATATTTCAATTTATTTCTCCTTGATTTGTTTGTTTCAAATGTTTATTAATTAATATAAAATGATTATTGCCAAAAAAACCTTTTGATGCTGAGAGCGGAGAAGGATGGGGAGAAGACAATATTTTATGTTTTTCTTTATTTATAAAATTAGATAATTTTTGTGCTTCTTTTCCTCATAAAACAAAGACAACATTTTCTTTATAACAGTTAATAAGATTTATGATATCTAATATAAAAGTAGATCAATATTGTTTATGAATTAAAGGTTTATTAACTTCTGTGGTTAAAATAGCATTCAATAGTAAAACACCTTGTTTTGCCCACTCAACCAAGGAATAAGAATTTAATTTAATATTAGGATATTCATTTTTAATTTCTCAGAAAATATTTTTTAATGATTTAGGCATTATATTAAGGTTAGTACTAAAAGCTAGACCATCTGCCATCCCTTTTATATAATAAGGATCTTGACCTACTATAACAACTTTTGTCTTAGATAATGGAGATAATTCAAATGCTCTAAACAAATTGTTTTTGCTAGGAACAGTATTCTCATTTTTATAAATTTGTTCTATCATAGTTTGATATTTGTTAGAGGAAATAAGAATTTTTAACTTTTCATCAATTTGATTCATTTGTAAAATATTTTAATAAAATATTTATAAAGATTATGGATTTAAAAGTATCAAATAAAAGAAAACCTATTATTTCAATTATTATAAGTTCAGATAATGATTGTGAAAGATTAAAAAAGTGTATAAATTCATTTCTTTCATTAGATAAAAAAATTAAAAATGTTGAGTTTATTATTATTAATAATTATTCAAGAAATAGAATTTTAATGCAATCAATTCAAGAATATGTTTCTACTTTAACAAAATATAATATTGTTTATTATCAAACTCAACAAAGATTAACATCATCACAAATTAAAAATTTAGCACTAGATTTTCAAAGAGGATATTGATTATTTTTTGTAGATTATTATGAAATTGCAACACCTAAATTCATTGAATTTTTAAAAAAATTTAAATTTGATATTTATACAGATTTTTATCGTTTACCAATATTAGATGAAGAAAGAAAAAAAATTAAGATGGGTTTTTTATGGAAATCAAGATTTTTTTCTACTGCTCCTTCAACAATTATTTTTAATCAAGAATATATAGAAAAATATAATATTAGATGAGAAAATGAGATAAATTATGAAGACACTTTAATTGTACTTTCTAAAATTTATTCAACTAAAAATGTAAATTATGTTAATTTACCAAAACAATATTCAGTTATCAGAAGTTTTTATTCATACAAAAAAGATCATATATTTTCATCTTTTAAGGAAATTTACAAGATATATGAAGTGTTAATGGATAATAAAGAAAAAAACTATAAGCAATTTATCATTTTGTTATTTTTTAATTATTTTACTGAAATTCAAAATACAAAAGAATATAAGCAAATTTGTATAGATATTAAACATATTATGAAAAAAAGCAAAATTTATCATTATCATTATTTCTTTTTAGGATTTAGACTGTATTTTAAAACTTTTACATTTAGATGAAAAATGACTTTTTAAACTTTTTTCTTTTGCATGTATTTAATTATTGAATTAATTTTTCAGAATTTTTTTCCTCTTTTTAAAATATTAGTATTATGTTTATGTGTAAGAATAATAATAAATTGATTAATAATAAAATTATATTTCATTAAAAAATCTATTTCATTACTAATATTAAATTCTAATAATATTGTTTCATTTTCATAATTTTTATTTTTTTGATCTGAAAATTCAAAAGTCATATTAAATAATTTATGAATTTTAGCTAAAGCTAATTCATACGAAATGTCTATTAAGTATTTATTTTGATAATCATTTGGTCCATACATTTTTGTCAAAATATTTAATAGAGCATTTATGCTCCCATATTGATTAATATAATTATCAATGATATTAAGAATTTTTAATAGGAAAAGATATATAGAAAATTCTTGATTAATTTTTTTACCAAAAGCATATTGATTATAATCATTTCAAAACAATAAAAGCATTTCTTCTTGCAAAAAATTATTATTTGTTATTTGTTTAAAATGTAATTTATATTTATTAATCAAATTCACCATGTTAGTATGAGGACTACCATTTGAGGCAATAAAAATATCTAATAATTTTTTTTCATTTTTATATAGATCATCAAAAAAACTATTTAAAAATATTAAAGAAAGCAAACTAGGGTCGATGTATATTGCTTTAGTTTTTTCAATTGCAAACAAAAATAATTGAGTTCCTTCAGCGTTGAAACAAATTAGCAAGTTTGCTTTATTTAATTTGGCAAACAATATTTCCTTTCAAAAATATTTTTTTATATACTTATATGAAATAGTTTTTTTGCAATTTATATTAATTGTTTTATTTTTTATTTTGTTATTAACAACATACGGAAAATCTTGAGTACCTAAAAGTTTTGTTAAAACTTTTGTAATACCATTTGATCGATTAGAAATTGCTACTTTAGTTTTTTTAGTTAAAACTCTAGAATCAAATAATTTATTCATTTTATCAACAAAAATTTTTATAAGTAATTCATTATCAAAAAATGATAAATTTTCTTCTGTAGCTATAGAAACATCATTAAGATTTTTATCAATTTTTTGAATTATATTTACTAATATTTCATTATTGATTTTTATTCCTTGATAATCATATAAATTAATATTAAGAATATTTGGATTAAATATAGATTGAGATATATGAATTGCCCCTAAGGGATTAATTTTTTTAATAGAAGATAGAACAAAACTTTTATCAAATCCTTCATAATTATTAAAAGTAATAAATTTAATATTTTTATTATTAATTTTCATTAAATTATTAATAATGTTAGTACAAACAACAGAACCATCGGAAGAAATTGCAAAATAATCATTATTATTTTCTTTGTCTAATATCTGAATAAAAATATCTACAATTTTTTTTACTATAACACTATTAATTTTTGAATAACCAATTCCATATTCTCCATATATTGAATTATCTGAAACACGAAGATCTTGATAGAAATTATTGATAAATTCTTCATCAAAGTTTTGATTTTTTTTTACATATTTTTTAGATAATTTATCTTCTGAAAATAAATCATTTCATTTTTTTATTTCTTCATTAAAACTCATGATAAAAATATTATATAAATTAATAATTAATATCTATCCATATAATCTTCTAAAATTTTTTGAGCTGCCAAAGCATCTTTTCTTTCTTTTTTTTGTTTAATTGATAATTTCATTTCTGTCATTATTTCTTTAGATTTTTTTGTTGAATATTTTTCATCAAATAAAATGATAGTAATATTTGGTAGTTCTTTTTGTAAAAAATCATAAAATTTTAAGATTATTTTCCCGGTGTTAGAAATGGAATTATCAAGATTGGTTGTGATACCTAAAATAATTTTTTCAATAGGTTTATATTCATCAATAATTTTTTTTATTTCTTCAGTTATAAAAGAAAAGTTCAATTCCTTGTAAAAAATTGTTTTTAAGGGCTGGGCAATAATTTTTAATGGGTCAGAAATAGCTATTCCACTTTTTTTAGTACCAAAATCTATAGCAATTAATCTCATTCTTTAATTTGATCTAAGTTAATTTTTTGATTAGTTACACCTTGTCAAATTAACTTATTACCTCCACCTTTGACTGGTAAATTATTTTTATGGATTCAATTTAACACATCATGATTTTTAGATGTGATTATAATTAAAGATTTATTATTTTCAAATTTAGATAATAATACAATAATATTGTTTGGATTAGCTTCTCTGAATTTTATAGCAATATCTTTTATATAATCTTTATTTACATTATTAGCAAATAATATGTTATTTACTTTTTCTGTTTCTATTTTAATATCATCAATGTTTGCTTTTGATTTATTCAATGTTTTGATTTCATCGCTAATTTTTTGTATAGCAATTTGAATTGAAGATAATTTTTCTTCTAAATTTTCCTCTGTAAATGAAAAAGATAATGGTTTATTAGCAACATTTTTTTCTTTATGTATTTTTAAGTATTTGTTATAAAGTGCATTATATGTCTCTTGATATTTTTCAATTTCATTTTTATAATAATTTTTAATTGCATTAAAAGAAGTAATTGCTCTTAAACGATATTTTCCTACTCCCTTAGAATCGACGCTGATAATTTTATAATCTTCAATATCTTGTGTTTTATCAACGTGAGTACCACCACATAAATCAATAGTTATTGTAGGAAAATCAACTATTCTTACTTTGTTAGAATCAAAATATTCTGTTTCTTCTATTGTCATAATAGCATTTCTTTTTTTAGCATCTTCAATAGTTGTTTCAATGTATTCTCTTTTTACATTTTTTTTAATAGCATTTTGTACAAATTGTTCAATTTGTTTTATTTCATCTTCAGTAGGTTTGTGATTTAAAGGAAAATCAAAAGTTAAACGATCTTGATTATTATCTGAACCTAATTGCTCTATTTCTTCTCCATAAACATGTCTTAAAGCAGCAAAAGATAAATGAGTAGCTGAATGATTTCTCATTAAGCAAAGTCTATTAGCCTTATCTACAAAGACATCAATAGGTTTTTTAGCATCTACATTACCTTTAACAACATGGATATGATTATTATTTTTATCTTTGAAAACATCAATAAGTTCAATTGTGTTATCATCTTGTTTTAAATAACCTTTATCATGTAATTGACCTCCACTAGTAGCATACAAAGGGGTTTCATTTAAAATTAAATAATAAGTGGAATTTTCATTATTTTCTATATTACCATCATCTTTTGGCACTAAATATAAAATTTGAGCACCTATTTTTTCTAAATTATCATATCCAATAAATTTACTTATATTTTCATTAATAGATGCTAAAGAATTAATTTGTAAATCAAATTTATTAGTAATAGATTTTGATCTAGATTTATTAACATGCTCATCTTTTAATTTGTTTAATTCTTCAAAATTTAAATCTAAGTCATTTTCAATTAAAATATCATGAGTCATTTCAATAGGAAAACCAAATGTTTCATACAATTTGAATGCTATTTTAACATCAAACAATTTTGATTTAGTTTTACTAATTTCTTCTTCTAAAATTTTTCTGCCTTGTTCTATTGTTTTTGAAAATATTTCTTCTTCATCTTTAATAATTTTAGAAACTTTATTAATATCTATATCAAAAATTAATGAGTCTTTTACAACAGGAACCAATTTATATAAAAAAGTTTTTTGATCAATATTTAATTTTTTACCTGCATAATAAGCTCTTCTTATTAATCTTCTAATAATATATCCTCTTTGAGTATTAGAAGGTTTTTCGCCATCATTAATTGCATTAGTAACTGCTCTCATATGATCTGCAATTATTTTAAAATTTTTGTTAATTAAATTTTGGTCTTTATTTTTTTTAAAATAATTTTCAATATCGTATTTTAAATTACTTAATTTTTCTACTTCATAAATAATAGGTAAAAATAAATCTGTATCAAAATTTGTAGGTCCATTTTGTAAAATAGAAACAATTCTTTCCAAACCGGCACCAGTATCAATATTTTTTTGTTTTAGTTCTTCATATTCATCATTACCTAAATTATTGTATTGAGAAAATACAATGTTTCATATTTCAATAAAACGATCATTTTCAATATCATTTGCAATTAATTCAACACCTTTTTCATGATATTTGCTTCCTCGATCATAAAAAATTTCTGTATTTGGACCACAAGGACCTGATCCTACATCTCAAAAATTCAATTCTCTAGAACCGGCAATTAAATGATCTTCTGGATAACCCAAAGACAATCATTTATTTTTTACTTCTTGATCTTCTTCATAATATGTTATGTAAATTTTATTTTGATCTAATTCAAAAACTTTAGTAACTACTTCATGAGCAAATTCTATTGCTTCTTTTTTAAAATAATCTCCAATAGAAAAATTACCTAGCATTTCAAAAAAAGTGTGATGTCTTGCAGTTATTCCTACATTTTCAATATCATTAGTTCTAATACATTTTTGTGAATTCACCAACCTATTTGCTGGAGGTTTTTTCTTTCCTGAAAAATAATCTTTTAATGTAGCAACTCCAGAGTTTATTCATAGTAAAGAAGGATCATTTTTAGGAATTAATGATTTTGATTCTACAAATAAATGTTTCTTAGAAACAAAATAATCTATCCAAGCTTGTCTAATTTCTTTTGAACTTTTCATATATAAATATTAAATATAAATCAATTATATTTTAAATTATCAATATTAAAATATAATTCATTCATAAATATTTTTATATTATTATAAAATAATGGTTATATGTCAAAAATAAATATTAAAAATATTAGATATTTTAATAATATCAACATTGTAGATAATGGAAAAAATGTTGTCAAATCTTATATAGATGATAATGAATATTATAAAAATAAATTTTATGATGAGATTGTTTGAATGATTAAATCTCAATATTTAATTCCACACAATATTCCTAAAATCCATGATTTTTCTTTGTCTTATGATGATTTGTGAATTAAATATGAAAAGATTGAATATAAAACTTTACATGATTTGTTTGTAAGTGGAAAGAAAATAGATTGAAATCAAGTTGTAGATGGATATAAACAATTCATTAATGATTGTAAAAAAATAAAACCAGAAATTTTTATTAAACAAGATTGATTTAATAAAGCCATAGATTTTTATTTAGAAAGGACATATAATAATTTATTAAAAATCCAAGATAAAGAACAATTCAAAGGTTTTTTTGAATATAATCATGTTTTAATTAATGATAAAGAATATCCATCTGTTAAATTAATTTTGGATTTATTAAAAGATAAAATATCCAAATTAAGAGAAAATTCATTAAAAGAAAGTGATTTATTTTATCAATTAGTAAATATTAATCAAGAAAGAATTTTTTTAACTCACTTAGATCTAATATTTGGCAATATATTTTTTGATGATAAATCTAAAAAAATTAAAGTAATAGATCCTAGAGGATCTTTTGCAGATTCAAAAGATTATGGAGATATTTACTATGATTATGCAAAAATTTATCAATCAATTTATGGTTTATATGATTTTATGGTGGAAGATCAATTTAGCATAGAGAAAACTGAAGAAAATCATTTTTATTTTAAAATTAAGGTAACTAAAAATTTGAAATCAATTAGAGAAGCATTTAATAAATTATTACCAAATAAAGAAATTGATGTTATCAAGCTATTAGAGTCTCTTCAATTCTTTGCAATGACACCAGCTCATAATGACAATGTAAATAGACAAATAGTTCAATTGTGTACAGGAATTAAACATTTATATGAAATATTGGATGTAAATGTATGAGAAAAATAATTATATCAGCTGCAGGTTCGGGGAAAAGATTTATAGATCATGGAATTAAAATTCCAAAATATAAAATTATTGCCAATCAAAAATCTTTGTTTTATTGAGCTTTAATTTCTTTGAAAAATTTTTTTAATTATGAATTTATTTTTATTTTTCGCAAAGATAATTATGATGAAACATTTGTTAAATTAGAATTAAAACAATTAGGTATCATGAATTATAAAATTCTTGTATTAGAAAAAGAAACTTCAGGACAAGCTACAACAATTTTTTTGGCTCAAGATTTTTTAAAAGATGATGATGAGATTTTAATTTACAATATAGACACACATATCAATTATCAATCATTAAATGAAAATATATTTAAAGATGATGGATGCATTGTAACAACAAATGTACCAGGAAATAATTGATCTTTTGCTAAAGTAGAAAATGGGAAAGTGACCGAAGTAAGTGAAAAGATAAAAATTTCTGACCACGCATCAGTTGGATTATATTATTTTAAAAAGTGAATGGATTTTAAAAATGTTTTTGTAAATCATCAAGAAGAAATCATTAATAAATATAAAGAAGTATATGTATGTCCAATGTATCAATATTTAATTGATAATAATAAAATAATAAAAATATTTGAAATAGATAATAAAGATTTTATTTGTTTAGGAACACCTCAAGAAGTAAAATTGTTTGATTCTCAATGAGAAATTAATAATAAATAAACATGATTTTATCTTTAAATTTTTATTCATAATTATCTTATGATTAATCTGAAAGTTAAAGAAGAGCATATTTTTGTTATAAATAAAAATTTTGATTGTAAAGTTACCAAATTAAATACCAATAATTCCTTGATGTAATCAGTTTATCACAATTTGAATATAGGATGTGGTTCTTTTTGATTAATTAATTCATAATATTTTTCAAGCTCTTGTTTATTGATAATATATTCCAATTTATATTTAGAAGGATTTTGCAAATAACTTTCAGTATTGATGACCAATGAAATTAGATCACACTTTTCTTGATTTAATTTGTTTAATGATTTGCCTTTAGGGATGAATTTTTAATTTGTTTATGTTTTTGTTCTATTGTTCCTTTTTGTCATGAAGAATAAGCATTAGTTGCATATCATTTGATATTTAATAAGTGTAATCTTTAATTTTCTAAACCATTATCAGATGTAATTGATTTAACTTTTGTTGGCATTTTTTTTAAATTATTTCTTACAGCTGTTAGAAATTCTGTGCTTGTTTTTGGTTCATATAAACTTATTGATAACATTCTAGATTTTCGATCAATCATTGTTGATAAATATTTACTATCTCCTTTGCAACCCTCAACTGTATCAATCTCATCATCACCATATCTTCCTCTATCATTTATTATTTTTAATCGCTCATGAATTGGAGTCGTAATAAATCTTTTAGTTAGTAAAAATGGTCTTTTTTGATATTTTCCATATTTTAAATAAGGAAATATTCTCAATGTCACTCCATATCACTGACCATTTTTAATTAATCAATAAATATGTTTTGATGAATAATATTTATTAAATTTTTCATTTATGAGTTTTGATAAAGTTTTAGCAGAAGTTTATTTCGTGTGCTCTTTGCTGTCTTTTTTGCAAATCTTGCAACTTGATAATGTTTTTCTATTTCTCTTTGTTTTTTTGTTTTTCTATTTTCATTTCTTTTGTTGTTTATTCTATTCAAATAAATATTTAAATCATAATAAAAAATTTTAAATGAATATTTCCCTTTCTTGTAATACGTATAAGTTCTGGTGCCATTTAGAATTTTTCTTATTGTTTCACGTGAATAGTTGGTAATTTTAGCTATAAAATGATATCTTTGCATCATTGGTTTGATGTATGAATCATTTGCAATATTTGATATTTCATTCATTGTATTAAAAATAACATTAATTTTTTCTAATTATTTTTCACTAATATTGATATATTTCACATAATTTATTTGTCGTTTTCGTTTTTTTATTATTGGTAATTGTTTTGGTAACTTTTTAACAAAATTCTTATCAATTATAACATCAAAATCAGCAATTAATAGATAATCAAAATTAACTTTAGCATATTTTAAAAAATGATTTAGATTATCTGCTTTATTTACACTAGGACGTTTTAAAGAATGATAATTTACATTATATTTCTTGCAAAATGCTTTTATTTCTTTGATTTTTTCTTTATCGCTTGAACCATCACTTATTCAATATTCAATATTTTGATATGTTTGTTGCATGTTATGCAACATTATTTCTTCTCAAAAATCATTATGTGTTGTGTAAACATAAACTACTTTAGGAAGGTTAGAAGGTAATTTTGTTGTTGTTTGTATTTCATTAACTTCTTTCATCATTAATGAATAGCATTTTTTAAATAATCAAAAATTAAAAATATTATTAAATATATATAAAAAAGTAAGATAACAAAAAAGAATTACTAGATTCAAACTGTAGTAATCTACGTTAGAATTCATAAAAATAATAAATGAAAAAAATACATATACAAATAAAATAAAACTTGTAATTTTAATTACAAATGATTTCCAATAACTTGCTTTTGCAAAATAATCTTTTACCTTTAAATTAATCATTTTTCACCCGATCTAAAATTACAATAAGTATTAGTGCAATAAACAAAATCTTTTTTATTGTAATTAATATTAGATTTAATATGACCACATCAAGTTAATATTAATAAACTAATATCGAAAAATAAAATGTAACCTAAAATCACGTTGAAAAATACATATAAATAAAATCAATTTACATTGTATTTATCTACGCCAAAATAGAAAAATAGTAAGTTAAATAAAGTAATTGCAAAAACTGATAAAGCAATTGATAATCAAATTCATTTTAATTTGATTTTTGATATACTTTTATCAAATGATTTGTATTTATTAAAAAACAAAGAATTAACTCATTGAAATAACAATCAAGTTAGTAAACAAATTCCATAAAATGGTTGTAAAAAAGTTTTCTTAATTTTGTCTGTTTTTGTTATTTTGGATAAAAAATATCCTTTTATAATCAAAACTATAATTAAATTAATTAAAATATTTAAAATAAATGTAAGAAGCAATGGATTATTAATAACAATTTTTCAATTAATAACAAGAATAGATAAAAATACTCCTGAAATAATAAAACCTAAAATGAAGAAAAAACCTAAAAATAAAGTAGCAAATTCTGTATTGTTTTGTTTGTCATATTTTGTATTATATTTAACAAAATGCTGTTCTTTTTGATATTTAATTCCTCAAGTAAATAATCTAGAAATTCGATTTAAATTATGTCAAATAGTTTTATCAAATGATTGCATAGCAACATTTAGCGGTGAAACAATTCCTACTCAAAAGTTTTTATTTGCAAATTTTTCTAAATATCAATCTTCTAAATTAGAATCTGGAAATTGAAAATTATTTTCTAATAATAATTTAGATGATATTAAACAACAAGCTGAATATAAATTAGGAGAAGAATTTCAAGAAAAATTTTTAATTTGATCTCCAAGAATATATTTTTCATTATCAAAATGTAAAAAAGCATTAGTAAAAACATTATCTCCTCGATAATTCATTAAAGTAGAAGAAACATAACCTAAATTTAATGCTCTATCTGAATAAAACAATTTAAGAGAATTTTCAACAAATGTTTTTTCAAATGCAACATCAGGATCACCTATTAATAAATAATCAAATTTTGTTTTAGCATGTTTTAAAAAATAATTTAAATTATCAGCTTTTGATTTAGATAGATAATCCATAATGATAATTTTCACTTTATGCTTTTTAGCAAAAGCTTTAATTTCATCTAAATATTGATCATTAGGATCACCAACAGAAATTCAATATTCAATATTAGAATATGTTTGTTGCATATTTTGCAACAATCTTTCTTTTCAAAAATCATTATATGTTGTATAAACATAAACAACTTTAGGTAATTTTTTAGGAAGTCTAACATTTTTGATGATATTTCGAAATTCATAAATCATCATTTTTCTTCATTTAATATTTTTAACAAAGAAAATAATGTAGCTTATAGATGATGAAGTTATTAAGATGGAAATTAAACAAATATTAATTAAATTAGCATTAATATTTTTATTAGATATTCAGATTAAATTAGTGACTAAACCAATAATAAAGCATGGAATAATAATCAATATACTATATATATATATATATATATAGAAATGAATTTTGTTTTCTTATTCTTTGTTTCTAAATAAAACATATAATTATTTTATATTAAAACTTTATATTCTAATTCTTTTTCAAATATAAATTGAAGTTTCATATAATTTAGTTGTCCTTTTTCGTTTTTTTATATTTTACAAGGACAGTCAGAGAGAAATCTCTAGTTTTTTATTTATCGGTATTCATTTTGGTAACTTTACAATAAAAATTTTGATCAAAAAGCATTATTACAAAATAAAAAATAGTCATATTCTAATGTAGATTATTATGTTTTAGATTTATTATAAAAGTTTTTTGCAATAACAATAAAATGATTTATTGTAGAGAAAATGTCAATAACATTAGTAAAAAAAATATGATTTTATAGCATGAATAGAAACAAATATAGAAATGAATTATATTAAAATAATTCAAATTTTTTTATTCAAATATTTCTTTAAGACTTGATATATAGAAGATAAAAAAATTATGTTTTTAGAAGAAATTTAATATGAGAAGTTGATGATTATAAAAAACCAATCTTAAATATGAACAAGAATAGTAAAAATCATTTGTTATTTGGAACTAAACATTCTTGAATTCATCTTCATTAAATTTCATATTCATAAATGTGAGCATTAATGGGAGCTTCAGCAATTAATTCTTTTTTTGTCTCTTTAGAAGAAAAAAAAGAAATTAAACGCCCAACTCAAGAATGAGAAACAATTAATATTTTTTTATTAGAATCATTGTATTCAGATTTTAATTCCAATAAAAAAGGTTTAATTCTTAAATAATACATATCTTGGATCTTTTCTACATTTTGATTTAAATCAGTATTTAAAACTCAATTAGATAATATTTCTTTTTCACCTTCTTGCACTTCTTTAGATTCTAAATTTCCAAAATCTCTCTCTAATATTCTGCCATCACAAATAATGAAATTATTACTATTTTTAAAAACACAAGCTGTTTTAAGAGTTCTTTTTGTTGGTGAAGTAAAAATAACATCAAAAAAATAATTTTGTTTTGCTAATTGTTTTAATTGTTCCATTCCCTCATTTGAGAGATCTAAATCACCTCTACCCTGTCATCTATTCTGAGTATTAGAATCAGTTTTTGCATGTCTTAAAAAATAAATTTTCATAATAAAGTAATAATATAATGATATTACAATATTATATTATTTCATATATGTTTTATTTAAAAGCAAAAGATGAACAAAATAAATTTAATATTATATTTAACTCAGTTTATAAGTTTTCTATTTCATCACCTTTTTCATTAATGATTACAATATCTAATCTAATAAATATTGAATTTTTTAAATTTAGTTAGTTTAGTATCCTTATTAACATTATCATAACAGCATATTTAATTCAATTGACTTTTTTCATTATATTTAAGAAGATTAACAATATATGAACTTAAAATATCATAAGCAATGTTAAATTACCAAAAAACAACCCAAAGCAGTTTATGTTTATACAACTTAAAATGATTTTATGGAATCAAGATTATTACAAAATATGCAACAAACTTATCAAAATGTAGAATATTGAATTTCTGTGGGTGAAAAAAATGATAAACACATTAAAAGAATTAAATGATTTGCTAAAAAATATAAAGTTAAATTGTATATTATGGATAATGATTTTAAATCTAAAGCTGATAATCTAAATTATTTTTTAAAACATGTAAAAGTGAAATATGATTATTTATTAATTAGTGATTCAGGTGTTGCTGTTGATAAAAATTTTGTTTCAACTTCATTAAAAATTTTTTACTATAAAAAAAACAATTAGGATGATTTTCATCAAATATAGCAAATTGTTCTTCAAATAATTCATTAAACATTATATTAAATAATCTTGAAAATAATGTTTTTGCAAATAAATTTTATTATCTAATATTAATAATAAATTAAATGCAAATTTATATTAAGTTGTTTTGTTTAATTAATAGCAAAATACCAGAATCATTTAATTATCAATTTCCTACAGAATGTTTAGAAATTTTTATTAATAATTGAGTATATTATAAGATTCATTTATCAATAATGAAAACATTATTGATAAATGATTACATAAAAATAATATGACTATAAAAGAATTATTTAATTAATTTTTTTGCTTTTTTTCTTGGTGCTTGCTTTCTTTCTTGGTGCTCATTTTGTTTTCTTTTTTGGCGCTCAATTATTTATTTCAACATCATTATATGGAATCAAATCTAAATTTCTAAAATCATAGTTAACAATAGATGATAAATCTTTATATTCATCATCGGTTAATTCATCAAATTTAAAAATGTAGTTGAAATGAGGAAAAATAGAACAAATTAAATTAATCATTTGAATATTTAATCATCTAGGAACTTGTACACTTTGTGAAGAAGCTCATGCACCTTGTGCTTCAAAATTCTCTAGAATAATAATTTCTTGAGCTTCTTTTGATGGAACTTTAATTTCAATGTTTTTTATTAAAAATCTTAATTTAAGGCAATAAGAAATCTTCTTCTCAACAAATTCTTGAAGAGTTAAAGGTTGATTTTTCTTTCTAATAGTAAAGTACATTCATAATCAAAATATTGCTGGAATTGCAATAATTAATGCAGGTATTGATAAATGTCCTAAAATATTAACTCCTGCTGTCAGATTACCGGTAATAGCTTGTGTAATTAAAGGTGCAATAGAACCAGTTCCTACCAAACATATAAAAGCAATTAAACAACCAATACAAAATCAATCAAAAAGTTTAACAGATAAAGGATATCCATTTGCAATTGCAGGATCATGTTTAAAGTTACTTGATTTAAATAATACATTTATAACTCAAGCAACAAAAATGTTTTGCTTTTTTAAATTTAAATCTATATATTCATTTAATAATGTATAAAATCTATCTCCTGAATAGAATTTACCTATTGAATATTTATTATTTGCTTCCTTTGAAAGGTCTATATGTTTACTTTTAACAATATATGAAGCCATTTTTCACCCCAAATTTATTAAATATAGAATTAGTTCTATTTTACATATTTTTTTATAATGATATTTATTTATATCTAATTAATTTTAAATCTCTAATTTAAAATAATATATTAATTAAATTATCTTGATTTAATTATTACAAACATATAAATTAAAATAAATGTGTAAAAATTTTGATTTTTTTAAAATATGTATTTGATTTTCAATGTAAAATAATATAATTAATATATAAAAAATCAAAAACGAAAATGAGGAGAAAAAATGTCAGCAATTATTAGTGTTCATGCAAGAGAAGTTTTAGATTCTCGTGGGAACCCTACAGTACAAGTTGAAGTTCAATCAGAATTTGGAGGATTTGGAACAGCCATTGTTCCTTCAGGTGCTTCAACAGGAACAAGAGAAGCTTTAGAATTAAGAGATCAAAATTCTGCTAAATATAAAAATAATTGATTTGGTGGAAAAGGTGTTATGTTAGCGGTTGATAATGTTAATGAAAAAATCGCTCCTGAAATAATTGGAATGGACGTAACAGATCAAAGATTAATTGATGAATTAATGATTAAATTAGATGGTACACCAACTAAATCAAAATTGGGTGCTAATGCTATTCTAGGAGTTTCATTGGCAGTTGCAAAATGTGCAGCAGATGAATTAGGAATGCCATTATACAGATATATTGGTGGAACAAATGCAAGAGTATTACCTCTACCAATGTTAAATGTTATTAATGGTGGAGAACATGCATCAAATACTTTAGATTTTCAAGAATTCATGATTATGCCAGTTGGAGCTAAAACTTTTAGAGAAGCTTTACAAATGGCAAACTTTGTTTTCCATACATTAGCTAAATTATTGAAAAAAGCAGGACATGGAACTCAAGTAGGAGATGAAGGTGGGTTTGCTCCTAACTTAAAATCTCATGAAGAAGCTTTAGAATTTTTAGTAAAAGCAATTAAAGAAGCTGGTTATGTGCCTGCTCTTAAAGGTGAAAAAGCAGTTGCAATTGCAATGGATGCAGCATCATCAGAATTATATGATGTTAAAACTAAAAAATATACTTTTGGAAAATTACAAAAAGCTATTCAAGAAAAAAGACCAGGATTTGAGAATTTAAAATCTAAAACTGTCTTTACATCATCAGAATTAATTGAATACTATGATGAATTATTTAAAAAATTCCCAATCATTTCTGTTGAAGATGGATTTGCAGAACAAGATTGAGATGGATTCAAAGAAATGAATGACAAATTTGGATCAACAAAACAAATTATGGGTGATGACTTAACAGTTACAAATAAAGCAATTTTAGCTGAAGCTGTTAAAAAACAAACAATCAATTCAATTTTGATTAAATTAAATCAAATTGGAACATTATCTGAAACATTAGATACTATTGAATTAGCTCATAAATCAGGAATGACAGCAATTGTTTCACATCGTTCAGGAGAATCAGAAGATACAACAATTGCTGACTTATCTGTTGCTTTAAATACTGGTCAAATTAAAACAGGATCAATGTCAAGAACAGATAGAATTGCTAAATATAATAGATTATTAGCTATTGAAGAAGAATTAGGAGATGTTGCAGTATTCTTAGGTGCTAAAGCATTCCACAACATTGGATGACATGTACATTGTGATTCATGTAAATCTTCATCAAAAAAAGCAGAAGTATCTAAAAAATCTGCATTAAGCAAAATGAAAATTTCAAGAAAGAAAAAATAAGTAAATTAAAAGGAGATTAAAATATGGCAAAAGAAAATTTTGATAGAAGCAAGCCTCACGTTAATATTGGAACAATTGGTCACGTTGACCACGGGAAAACAACATTAACAGCAGCTATTGCTTCAACATTAGCAAAAAAAGGATTAGCAGAAGCTAAAGATTATGCTTCAATTGATAATGCACCTGAAGAAAAAGCTCGTGGGATAACAATTAACACATCACATATTGAATATGAAACAGAAAAAAGACACTATGCACACGTTGATTGTCCAGGACATGCTGATTATGTTAAAAACATGATTACAGGAGCTGCACAAATGGATGGTGCTATCTTAGTTGTTGCTGCAACAGATGGACCTATGCCTCAAACAAGAGAACACATCTTGTTATCAAAACAAGTTGGGGTACCAAAAATTGTTGTTTTCTTAAACAAAATTGATATGTTAGGATCACCAGAAGAAGCTGCCGAAATTACAGAATTAGTTGAATTAGAAGTTAGAGGATTATTATCTGAATATGGTTTTGATGGTGATAATGCTCCTATTATTAAAGGTTCAGCTTTAAAAGCTCTTGAAGGTGATGCAAATTATGAAGCAAAAATCTTTGAATTAATGGATGCAATTGATTCTTACATTGATACACCAGCTAGAGAATCAGATAAACCATTCTTAATGGCTGTAGAAGATGTTTTCACAATTACAGGACGTGGTACAGTTGCTACAGGTAGAGTAGAACGTGGAACATTAAAATTAAATGAAGAAGTTGAAATTGTAGGTATTAAACCAACTAAAAAAACAGTTGTTACAGGAATTGAGATGTTCAGAAAAAATCTTGACGCTGCTATGGCTGGAGATAATGCTGGTCTATTATTAAGAGGGGTTGCTAAAGAAGATATCGAAAGAGGTCAAGTATTAGCTAAACCAGGAACAATTGTTCCTCATAAAAAATTTGAAGCTGCAGTTTATGCTCTTAAAAAAGAAGAAGGTGGACGTCATACACCATTTTTCAAAAACTATAAACCTCAATTCTACTTTAGAACAACAGATGTTACAGGAGGAATTGAACTTCCTGCTGGTACAGAAATGGTTACTCCAGGAGACAATGTAAATTTAGTTGTAGATTTAATTTATCCAGTAGCTATTGAAGAAGGTACAAAATTCTCAATTAGAGAAGGTGGAAGAACTGTTGGAGCAGGTTCAGTTACAAAAGTTATACAATAAGATCTGAATTTTAATTTAGAAATAAAGGGTGTTTTTATGAACAATAAAAAAAGAATAGATCAATTAGATCTTGCAAACAAAAAAGTTATTATTAGAGTTGATTTTAATGTTCCAATTAAAGATGGAAAAATTACTAACAACAAAAGAATAGTAGCTGCTTTACCAACAATTAATAAAGCATTAGAAGCAAATGCTAAAGTGATTCTATTATCACATTTAGGAAGAATTAAAGAAGAAGCTGATAAAGCTAAAAAATCTTTAAAACCAGTTGCTACAGAATTAAGCAAATTATTAGGAAAAAAAGTTACTTTTGTTCCTCAACCAACAGGTCCTGAAGTTAAAGAAGCTGTAAAAAATATGGAACCAGGACAAATCATCATGTTAGAAAATACAAGATGAGAAGATTTAAATGGTAAAGCTGAGTCAAAAAATAATCCAAAATTAGGAAAATTCTGAGCCTCACTAGGTGATGTATTTATCAATGATGCATTTGGAACAGCACATAGAGCACATGCATCTAATGTGGGAATTGCATCAAATATCAAAGAATCAGCAATTGGATATTTAGTTGATGATGAATTAACTAAAATTACAAAAGCTATTACAAATCCTCCAAGACCTGCTATTGCAATTATTGGTGGAGCTAAAGTATCAGATAAAATTAAAACAATTGAACATTTAATTAAAAATGTAGATAAAGTTATCATTGGTGGTGGTATGGCATTTACATTTTGAAAAGCTCAAGGATTATCAATTGGTAATTCTTTAGTAGAAATGGATCAAATTGAATTAGCTAAATCATACTTAAAAAAATATGCTGATAAATTAGTGCTACCTATAGATGCTGCTTTATCACGTAAATTTGAAAACACCAAACCTATTTACAATAATAAAAATTCATTAGAAATTCCTGATGGATACATGGGATTAGATATAGGTCCTAAATCTATTCAATTATTCAAAAAAATGATAGAAGGAGCTAAAACTGTAATTTGAAATGGTCCTTTAGGAGTATGTGAATTTAGCTACTATTCAGTAGGGACAGAAGAAATTGCTAAAGCAATTGGATCTCTGTCAGGAGCTTACACAATTGTAGGTGGTGGAGATAGTGTTGCAGCTATTGTTTCTTTAGGATTAGAATCAAAATTCTCACACATTTCAACAGGTGGTGGAGCTTGCTTAGCAATGCTTGAAGGTTCACCGTTGCCAGGTGTTGAAGCAATTCAAGATGTAAATGCAAGCACAAATACAAGTAGTGTAGTTGAAATAGAAAACTCTAAATCAACAAAAGTTGAAGAAGAAAAATCTGAATCAACAAAAGTTGAATCAAAAAAATCTAAATCAACAACAGTTGAAATAGAAAACTCTAAATCAACAAAAAAAGATAAAGAAGATAAAAAAGATAAAGAAGCTAAAAAAGATAAAAAAGTTAAAAAAGATAATTCATCAAGTGAAGAAGAAACCTTATTTGACAGTTCATTAGAATAAGAAACATCCCAAAAATAAATTAATTTTATTTTAGATATTATTAAAAATTAATTAATAAAAGAAAAATAAGATTTTTATCTTATTTTTTTTTATATTAAAAATTGTTATAATTTTATATATATTTATATATATAAAATTTATTTTTAAATTAATCGAAATTACAAAAGAGGATGTATGTCAGATCAATATTCAGCAAATAGTATTCAAGTCTTAGAAGGATTGGAACCTGTAAGAAAAAGACCAGGTATGTACATTGGTACTACAAGCAAAAAAGGTTTACATCATTTAGTATGAGAAATTGTTGATAATTCCATTGATGAAGCAATGGCGGGTTTCGCATCTGTTGTAACAATTGATTTAGAAAAAGATGGTTATGTAACAATAAGTGATAATGGTAGAGGAATACCAACAGATATTCACTCTAAAACAGGTCTTTCAACAGTAGAAACAGTTTTAACTGTATTACATGCTGGAGGAAAATTTGATTCTGAAACTTATAAAGTATCTGGAGGGCTTCATGGAGTTGGAGCTTCAGTTGTTAATGCTTTAAGTAAACATTTAAAAGTTTGAGTAAAAAGAGATGGTAAATTACATTTTATGGAATTCCAAAATGGTGGAAAAAGAGTAGATCAAATTAAAGTAATTGATAAAGTAGAACACAATGATACAGGAACTAAAATCTCTTTTTCTCCTGATTTTACAATCATGGAACCTAATGAATTTGATTTTGTTGTAATTGCTGATAGAGCAAAACAAATTGCTTATTTAAATAAAGGGATTACTATTATTGTTACAGATCACAGAAATGAAAAACCAGTAAAAAAAGAATTCTTTTTTGAAGGTGGTATTGTAGAATATGTTCGTGAATTAAATCGTGGTAAGTTGTTAATTCATGATGAAATCATTTATGCTGAAGGATCAGTAAAAGGTGATGCTGGTAATGTATTAGTAGAAGTTGCAATGCAATATAATAAAGGATATCAACCTAATGTAGTTTCATATGCTAATAATATTTCTACTATTGAAGGTGGAACTCATGAGCAAGGTTTTACTGATGCTTTAGTTAGAATATTAAATAATTATGCAGGTCAATTTAAATTATTTAAAACTGAAGAAGAAAAACTAACACGTGAAGATGTTAAAGAAGGTTTAATAGCTATTATTTCTGTAAAACATGTTGATCCTATTTTTGAAGGTCAAACAAAATCTAAATTAGGTAATAAAGATGCTCGTTTTGCTGTTAATAAAACTCTATCTCAAGCTCTAGAAAGATTTTTAGCTGAAAATCCAGAACAAGCTAAACAAATAGTAGAAAAAGCAATTCTTGCTCAAAGAGCACGTTTTGCAGCAACAACAGCAAGAGAAACAACAAGAAAAAAATCATTATTTGATGGTAATGCATTGCCAGGGAAATTAGCAGATTGTTCATCAAAAAATGCTGAAATTTCTGAATTATATATTGTCGAAGGGAATTCAGCTGGTGGATCAGCTAAAATGGGACGTGATCGTGAAACTCAAGCTATTTTACCTTTAAGAGGTAAAGTAATCAATGCTGAAAAAGCAAGAATTGATAAGGTTTTCGAAAATGCAGAAATAGCTTCAATTATTACTGCATTAGGAACAGGGGTTGGAGCAGAAATTAATGTTAATAAATTAAGATATCATAAAATCATTATTATGACCGATGCTGATGTTGATGGTTCTCATATTAGAACATTATTATTAACTTTCTTCTATCGTTATTTAAAACCATTAATTGAATATGGATTTGTTTATATAGCTCAACCTCCTTTATTCAAAATAAGTTATGGAAAAACTTTTGAATATGCTTATAATGATGAACAAAAAGATGAAATTGTAAAAAGAATTGAGGATCAAAATCCAAATCAAAAAATTTCTATTCAAAGATATAAAGGGTTAGGAGAAATGAATCCAGAACAACTTTGAGAAACTACAATGGATCCAAATGCAAGAAAAATGTTGCAAGTACAAATAGAAGATGCAGCTATTGCAGATCAAGTATTTACTATTTTAATGGGTGATGATGTAGAACCTAGACGTGAGTTTATTGAAGAAAATGCAAAATATGTTAAAGATATTGATTTTTAATTAAAAGATTTGAATAATATTAATAAATTTAAAATGATAACTTTGTAGTTCATCATTTTTTACATTTAATTCCAATTTATTATTAAGAATTTGATAATAAATAATTACAAAAGGTTAAATAATATCAATTAATAGAAATTTATATAGATATCTTTACAAATTTATTGCTGATTAAAGTTAAAAAAATTGTTGAATATAATGAAATAGATAATATTGATAATATGATAGTTCCAACTATTTTATATTCAGGTAAATATAAATGAATAATTACTATTGCAACAAGTAAAATAGTAGCTACTATTATTTCCAATCAATTAAATTTGATAGCATCTCAAATAGTATATTTTGATTCAAATTTTGGAGTAATAATAAATTTTGCTTTTTTTCCTAATAAAGATAAAATTAAAGTTTTAATTGAACAAACAATTGTTGAAGTATATAACAAAGCACAAAATAAGATATAAAATAATAACTTAAAAAAATTAATCTTTTTAAAAAAAAAAATAAAATCATTAATAAATGGGGTAATTATAAGAATAATCATTAAAACTAATTCAACCCATAAAGATCAATGCATATTTTTATAATTAAATCCTATAGGATATAAAATTGCAAAATTAATGATAAGAATAAATATTGATAAAACACTTAATGAAAGAGATGTAACTGATAATCACAAATCTACTTTTTTAAAAAATGGTATTTTTAATTTAAAAATTTTAAAAATATATTTTTTACAAAATTCAACATTACCTTGTGTTCATTTAATTGCTCTTTTTGTAAAAGCAAGATAATCAATAGGAAAAACTTCTTCACATATAATATCATTAGCAAAAACAATTTGATAACCAGCATTTACTGAATTAATAGTAAAACCCAAATCTTCTGCAACTATTTCTGGGAATCCTCCTGACATTTCGTAACACTCTTTAGATATCATTGCTCCATGACCATTTAAAGTAACAATCCCATATTTATTTTTAACAGAAATAAAAGTTGTTCATGATGGATAAATACCTAATTGAGCTATATTACTAAATAGATTTTTTCCTCTCGTTCCTTTGTGATTAGCTTGCACAATTCCTACATGATTATTATTAAAATAATTTAATGTTTTTGTAATGAAATCATCCGGAATTATTTCATCACTATCTAATAAAACAAAATAGTCGTAATTAATATTATAATTTTGCAAAAAATTATTTATATTTCCTGCTTTAAAACCTTTTCTATCTTTTCTTCTTATTACTTTTATTCAAGGATTTTCTTTTGCAAATTGATTTATTTTATCAATATATTTTTTATCATATGAATCATCTAGAATATAAACCTCATAATTTGAATAGTTTTGATTAGAAGATGCTAATAAACTTTCAGGATCAAAGTCATTACATGTTGTATACAACAATAAAACTTTAGAATTCTTTTTTACAAGTAAATTATTTTTATTTTTTGTATTTTGTCTTAATTTCTTTTTTAAATATAAATGAAAATACAAAACAAAAATAAAATCTTTTATTGAATTACAAAATAAGATAGTAATAAAAATCAAATTAATAACAAGAAAAATTGTTGCAATAGTTAAATTTGCAATATTATTTTGTGAAGTATTTCACAATTGCAAATTTATAAATGTTAAAACATTAAAAGCAATAATAAAAGTTCAAACAATTGATATTAATAGATATAATAAATTTTTCATATAACTTTATGCATTGTATCATTTTTATATTATTTATATTTAAAAATCCAGCATCTATCATTAGATTTTTTTATCCCTTTTTTATATAAAAAAATCCTATAAAGGATTAATTTTTAATTTTTATAATACTTTTAATAAAAGCACTAAATAATTTAGAAGGTCTTAAAGGTTTTGCATTAAATTCTGGATGATATTGAACTCCAATGTAAAAAGGATGATTTTCCAATTCACAAACCTCAATTAAATTTTTTGATTTATTATAACCTGTGAATTTAAATTCTTTATCTTCTATTTTACTTATATATTTAGGATTTACTTCATAACGATGACGACTTCTTTCACTAATTTCGCTTTCTTCATATATTCTTTTAATTTGTGAATTATCTTTTAAACAAATAGTATCAGCACCTAATCTTAAAGTTCCACCTATATTTTCTTTGTCTTTTCCAACAATAATATCTAAAACAAAAGTACCCTTATCACTAATTTCACTTGAAGTAGCATCTTTAATTCCTTTTAATCTTGCTTGATTAATAGTCATTGCTTGCATTCCAAAACAAATACCTAGAGTAGGAATATTATTTTTTCTTGTATAGTTAACAGCAGTTACTTTTCCTTCAAAACCTCTTTTACCAAACCCAGGTAATATTACAACACCATCAATATCTCTTAATTTTAATGCAATATTTTTTTCTTCAATACTTTCTGCTGATATTCAATCAAAATTGATATTAGCATTTTCATAGATACCACTAATAAATAAAGCTTCTTTAATAGATTTATAAGCATCTTCTAATTCAATGTATTTTCCTATCATTGCAATATTAATATTATTCTTTTTAGGCTCAACTAATTTATTAACAAATTGTTCTCAATCCTTAAAGTTAGATTTTCTTGGTTTAATTGAGAAAAATTCTAAAATACGTTCACAAACTCCTTGAGATTCTAAGTATAGAGGAACTCTATACACTGAATCAAAATCATAAACTGAAATAACACATTCTTTTTTAATATAACTTAAATTAGATATTTTGTCAATAATATCTTCATTTATAGGATTTTGAGATCTTAATAAAATCATATTAGGATTAATACCACCTGATAAAAGCATTGAAATAGAATTTTGTGTAGGTTTGGTTTTAAATTCTTTTGAAGCATTCAATCAAGGAACATAAGTAACATGAACAAAATAACATGTATCAGGATTTCTAAAACTATATTCACTAATTGCTTTAATAAATGGTGAAGATTCAATATCACCAATAGTTCCACCAATTTCTACTATTAGAAAGTCAGGTTTATTTTTTTCAATAGTAGAATTAATGATCTTCATTATTTCATTTGTAAAATGAGGAACCATTTGTACTGTTTTACCATTATACTTTCCCTTGCGTTCATTTTCAAATATTCTCTGATAAATTTTTCCAGTAGTATAGTTAGATTCTTTTGTTAAAGTTTCATCTATAAATCTTTCATAATGTCCTAAATCAAGGTCAGTTTCTCCTCCATCTTCAGTAACATAAACTTCACCATGTTCATAAGGGGAAAGAACACCTGGATCTATATTTAGATAGCAATCCAATTTTTGCATAAATATTTTAAAACCTCTTGCTTTTAAAATATTTCCAATAGATGAAGCTGTAATACCTTTACCTATTCCTGAAATTACTCCACCTGTAACAAAAATGATTTTTGTATTATTTTTTGTTTTTTTATTATTCTTTCTAGTTCTTTGTGCCATATTAATAGTTATTATAATATTAAATACTAAATTACATATTAATATAATAAGTAATATTATTTAATTAATTTTTATTATCATCTATTTTATTAACATTTAAAGTAATATTAGAAGATGAATTTTGATTTTTTTCTTTTACAATTGGAAATGGCATAGCAAAAGCAGTAACAGGAATTCATATAATTAATCATCCAACAAAAATTAAAGCAAGAGTAATAATTATTTTTTTCTTTTTATCCATAAATATCTCCTAATTTAATTTTTTACATATGAATTAATATTATTTTACTACAAAATATGATATAATTTCTTTAACCCAAATTCTTATATACAAAATCTAAATTTAAACAATACTTATAAATAATTAAAAATTTTAAAAAGGATACTATTTATGAATATAAAGAAAAAATATTTGACTATTTTAGCTAGTCCAATTTTATTACTACCTACATTTTTAATTTCATGTTCTTCATCTTCTGATATTAACTTTGATAATCCAAATATAGAAGAAATAATTCCGCCAGAAAATAGTGATAATGTTATTATACAACCACCAATAATTAATGATAATGACTTTAAAGTTAATATTTCATGAAAGAAAGGTTTTCAAAATGAAAATACATTTTTCTTTAATGGTAATAACAATTATATTTTTAATTTAGGAGACATTATAATAAATCAAGATGGTTATATAATCCAATATGTAGGTTCTGAAAAAGATGTTTATTATTATTCATTGTTTGATGAAACAATAAAAAAATATTATTTATTATCTTTAGATTTTGAATATGAGAAATTATCACAAATTTGGTCTATGTCTAAAATTAAACAATTTCTTTTCCGGGAAATTACAAGTGATTATTCTACAAATATGATCATTAATCACAATGTATCTGATGAAAATTTTTTTGTTCCTATAGATACTAGTGATTCATCAATTTCATTTGAAAAAAATGATATTATAACTTTTGAAAGTTCTTGGGGTGTGTGAAATAATCAACAAGGAAATGCTATTTTAAATATTAATATTGATCATGCAAAAATTAGAAAGATGTTGTTTGGTTCTCAAGAACAAAATTATGATAATTATATAATCCAAAATATTCAAGCAACTGATTTATATTTGCTACCTAAAGCTATTTTAATAGATTCGCCTATAAATTATTTTGATTTTAATATAGATGATATTCAAAACAACAATACAAAAGATTTTTATACATTATCTGATAATGAAAAATCAAAAATAGGAATTGATTTACCTAATAATGGAAATAAACATGTAAATTGAAGCTGTAGTATATGCAATAATACAATGAATGGAATAGTAATCAATGAAGAATTTATAGGAGGAATTTCTTCACAAATTGCTAATTTAATTAAATTTGATGCAAATAATTATGATAATGTTTTAGAAAAAATACAAGAACCTGAAAAAAATCAAGCAAAAAATTATTTTGCAAAAATAATTGATAAAGGGAAAAGAATCTCATTAAACATAAAACAAAATTATATTGAATCATCTAGTTTAGTTAATCTAAAAGTATTTGCTTCTATTTTTTCAGGAGCAAATTCAATGAATTTAATTGCTGATGGTTCATCAATAGCCATTTATGATATTTCAGGAATTCAAAAAATGAATATAAATTTTAAAGAATATAAAAAATTTTAAGCATTAATATTTTTCTTTGCATAAGCATCTAATCTTGAAGCTTTTCTAGCACCATTATTTTTATGGAAAACTCCTTTAGAAACAGATGTATCAATAATTTTGTGAGCATAAGAAATTAATTCATTAGCTTTTGGATCTTTATTAATAATAGCAATTTTAGCTTTTTTAATAGCTTTTCTTACTCTAGATTTCATTGCAGCATTGTATTGTCTAGATTTTTCATTAGTTTTTATTCTTTTAATTTTTGATTTAATATTAGCCATTTATGTTTTTTACCTTTCTAATTTAATATAATTTATATTTTTTTGAATAACTTATTATTTTATTTGAAAAATAAATAATATATTGTATATTTTTGAGAATTAATAAAAAAAATTATATTAAAAATTTTAAAAATTGCTAAAATTTTTTAAATTATGGAATTATATATTTTTGGTGTTGTTTTTTCTTTGATTATAATGTTTGCATTACTAGGTGTAATTCTATTTTTTTGATTTAAAAAGAGATCAAAAGAAAATGAATTATCTAAAAAAGGTAAAATGACAGAAATGATGATAAATGAAAAGCTTAGCCTATGAGCTAATATTAATGATGCTTTATATATTCCATCAAGTATGTATAAATATGGGAAAAATAAAATATTTGAAGTTGATGGTATTTTATTAACAACAAGAGCCTTAATTTGTATAGAAGTTAAAAACATTAATGCTAAAAGAATATATGGAACAGGTAATGAAAAAGAATGAGTTAAGGAAGTTGGGACAAATAAATATATGATTAAGTCTCCTATAATGCAAAATAATAAACATATTGATCATATTGTTCAAATGACAGATATTAAATTACCAACAGTATCATTGATTATTTTTGATTCAATATCATGTAAAGAAGTAAACATAAATAATGTTCCAGGCCATGTTGTTGTAATTAGATCAAATGAAATTAATCAAACATTAGAAGGAATTATGACAGCTTTAATTCCAAAAATTTCTAAAAATGAAATAGAAAAAATGTTTGAAAAATTAAAAGAACATCAAACAAACGATAAAAAAGATAAGGAATTATTACTTTCTTTCACTAAGGAATATAATGAAAAAACTTTCACAATTTAAAGAAGGATTGAATAGTTATAAAGATATATCATTTTATTTAAAAAGAAAAAGTAAGAAGAACTTAAATATTAGAATTAATGCAAAAAATGAAATAGAAGTTTCCATACCTCCAAAAGCAAAGGATGATTTATTAATAGAATTTTTAGATGCTAATCTTGAAAAATTTCATAAATATTCTATAGAAAAAAATAACAATAATTGAATCAATCTCCAAGAAGAATGATTTTATTTATTTGGAATTAAAATATATTATGTTTTAGATTTGGAAAAACAAAAAATAATAATTAATAATAATGGAATTGTTAAATTAAATTTTTTGGGCAAAGAAAAAATAATTGAACAAATAAATAAATATAGACAAAAACTTTTATTTTCTTATTTAGAGAAATCTCAAAAAAATTTTGAAAAATTAATGAATATCCCTGAACACGAAATTAAAATAAGAAATAAAAATACTGCTTGAGCAACAAATCATATTCAGAAAAAAATAATTTATTATTCAATTAATTTAGCATCTTTTTCAACAGATATAATTGACTATGTCATAATTCATGAATTATCACATCACCATTATAATAATCATTCACAAAATTTTTGATCATATGTTAGACAACATGATCCTCTATGTGATACAAAAAAATATAAATTAAAAAAATATATATATTATTAAATATATATAATATTTATTGTGTATGGACTATAAAAGTTTAATTAAAAATATAAAAAATTTTGAAGAATATAAATTAATAAAAAGTCAAATCTTTTCTGATAAAGGCCCTATTTTTGATTTGCAACAAAAAATAAAAAATGCTGATTCTAAAGAAAAAGCTGAATTAGGAAAACAATTATCAACTTTAAAATATGATATAAACAATCTTTTAGATGCAAAAATGCAAGAAATTAAATTAAATGAAATTAAGGACAAAATATTAAATGATAAAAACAATATCTATGAATATTCAAATCAATTTGCAAATTTTCATCCCATATTTTTAATATCTAACAGAATAAGAGAATGATTTGTTCAAAATAATTATTTGGAGGAAAAATCATTAGAATTAGAAAATGATTATTATAATTTTGAGCAATTAAATATACCTAAAAACCATCCCGCAAGAGATATGCAAGACACATTATATTTAAATGATAATATTTTGTTGAGAACTCATAATACAGGAGTTACAGCAAGAATGTTGGAAAGATATCAAAATTGTGAATTTTCATATTTTACAATAGGGAAAGTTTATCGTAATGATGAAGACGATCAAACACATTCTCATCAATTTACACAAGTAGATTTTGCATCAGTTGGAAAACACAATATTCAATCTCTTATATGAACAATTAAATCATTATTGTCATATGTTTTTGAAGAAGAAATTGAAATAAGAATGAGACCATCATTTTTCCCATTCACCGAACCATCAATGGAAATAGACATTTTATATAAAAATAAATGAATAGAAGTATTGGGTGCAGGAATGATTAATGAAGAAGTTTTAAGATTAGCAGGATACAAAGAACCATCTAAATATAGAGGAATTGCAGGTGGAATTGGTATTGAAAGATTAGCTATGATTAAATACGGTATTAAAGATATTAGAGAATTTTTCAATAATGATTTAAGAATGATTAAACAATTTAGATAACACTAGATATTAAGAGGGATATATGTTTTTTTCAGAATATAAATTAAGAGAATTAGCAAATATAGATAAAAAAATCACTACAGAAGAAATAGTAAAAGCAATTAATTCTATTGGATTTGAAGTAGAAGAAGTTTTTAAATTTAATTTTGTAGAAAACATTAAATTTGGGCATGTTTTAAAAACATATCCCAATCCTGAATCAGAGAAATTAACAGTATGTGAAATTAAATTTGCAGATAAAATCAGAATAATTCAAACAGCAGCTAAAAATGTAAAATCTAATGATTATGTAATTGCTTTTATTCCAGGTTCAAAATTAAATGGTAATGAAATCCAATCTAAGAAAATGGCTAATATAACATCTGAAGGAATGTTAATTTCATATCCTGAATTAGGATTTAAATCAGAACTATTAACCAAATATATGAATGAAAATATTTTGATTTTGGATAAAGTTGATTTAAATAAAGATCCAATTGACCTATTTCAATTGCATGATAATATTATTGAAGTTTCTATATTATCTAATCGTTCAGATGCTCAATCATATTATTCATTTGCTAAAGAACTATCTGCATATTTTCATTCAAAATATATTCCAATTCCCGAGAAGAAAAAAGAATATATTGCAAGTGATATTTCTATTAAATTAGATAATGAAAATTTTTTAAATGGAATGAAAGTTCAAATAGATGAATTTAATATTGATATTCAAGATATTTTCCTTTTATTAAAATCTAATATTAAAATTGATGATAATAAATATATAAATTTTGCAAATTTAACATTAATTTATACAGGGGTTTCATTAAGAGCATTTGATTGTTCTAAAATATCTAATAATATTTCTATAAAAAAAGAAAAAGATATTTGATATTTGAATGATTCTAAACAAAACATATCTATATTAGGGGTTGATGTAATAAAAGATTTTTTACCTTCTAATAATTCTCAAAATGTGTTTTTTGAATTTTCACAAATCAATGAAAAAATAGTAAGAGAAAATTCTAAAAATTCTAAATTAGTTACATATAGCTCTATCAATAATTCTCGTGTTATTTCTAATGGAATGATTTTATTAGCATTTAATTTTATTAATAATTATTTTTCTAAGACCTCTCAACTTATTAATGAGATTGATCAAACAGAATTAAATTTTAAATTTGATGAAGAATATATAAATAATTATGCAGGATTTGATATTAGAGAAAAAACAAATTATAAAAAAGCTTTAAAATCATTGGAAATTTTAGATTTTAAAATAAGTAAAAATAAAATTAATATTCCTATTATTCGTCATGATGTAAAAAATATGCAACATATTGTAGAAGAAATTTTTAGATTTTATGGATTAAATAATTTTTCTGCTGAACCGATCTCACAATTATCTCTATATGCTTCGTCTCTTAATTCATTAGAAAAACAAATAACATATTTATCTTATACTCAAGTAATGACATACACATTAATAAGTGAAAATAAAAATTGATTTAATCCTTTTCAATTTCAAGATGTAAAAAAATTGAAAACATATGTTTCAGAGGATCATAATTCCATAAGAAATTCTCTTGCACTACCAATAGCAGATGTGTTTGAATATAATTTGAAAAAAAATATTAAATCTTTATCTTTATTTGATAAAGGAATGATTAATGATCAAGAATCTTTAATAATTGCTTCTACTGTAAAAACATATAATGAAATAAAAAAAGATATTGAATTAATTAGTAATCAAAAATTTCAAGTAATTCCATTAAATAATGATGATCTTCATCCAAATTACAATGCAGGATTATATTTATCAGGAAAATTAGTAGGATGAATTGGAAAGATTCATCCCTCAAAATTATCTTTAGATAAAGATATTATTTTTGGAGAAATTTTATTAAATGCTATTTATTCACCAAAAAATAAATTTATAGAATTTGATTCATCACCTTTGAAAGAAAGAGACATAACTTTTGAAATAAAACAAAAAGAAGATTTAGATATATATTTACATAAATTAGAATCTATTGAAGGAATTTTCTCAATTGAAAAAATTTCAGAATTCCAGAAAGACAATGTAAATAAATTAACATATAGAATTTTAATGTCAGAATCTGCGATACAAATATTTGATAATACTAATTGACAAAATATAAAGGAATTAATGTAAATTAATTAATATGAGTTTAAATAGAAAAGAAATTATTATCAACAAAACAATTTTTATGTTTTCTTTTGTTTATTTTATTATTCTTCTTTTTTTTATTTTTTATGATGGAATTGGCAAAAAAGGATCTAGTGGTGTTTCCGGCTTCATAGAACAAGATGCATTAAGAAAATCATTAGGAGATTGATATCAATTAGTATTTTATACATTTCATATAAATATATATTGTGTGATATCCGGAATGCTATATGGTTGTTTATCTCAAAATAAAATAGTTCAAAATATGTTTTTTTGTTCTTCAAGTTATATGTTGTTATGTTTATTTTCTATGTTTGTATTTAGATTTACATCTTTTTCATATAATTTTTATGAATCATTAAAAACATTATTTGTGCATTTTATTATTCCATCAACGTCATTGATTTTTCTATTTATTGTTAGAAATAGAATAATCCTTGATTGAAAAATATTGTGAATTAATTCTTTATATGTAACATTTTTTATCATTTTGTCTTTAATAATTTATTTTAATTTTTATTTTACAGAGGATTCATTATACCCAGGACAACATTTATGAATATATGGTTTTTTGGATTATGATAATCAAATAATGTTTGTTCCATTGCCCACATTAGCTTTAACCATTTTAGGAATAATTGCCACTTTAATTATTTCTCCTTTTGTAGGAATGGTAGTATTTTTATTTTTTAAAATTTTATTCAAGATAAAGATAAATCCTATTGTTAAATACAGAAATAAAAGACTATAAATGATATAATATAAAGCACTAAATTAAATATTTGGATGTGATATTTCTGATAAAAAGGAGATATCTATAAAAATAAGAAAAAAAATAATTTTATTATCATGTTTTGGGATATTAGCAGCAGGTGTTGTTTCATATTCTATATATAAAATTGTTCAAAATGACAAAAAAAACTATTCCATTAATTTTTCTTATCAAGTTAATGTAGAAGGTGCTGTAAATAATCCGGGAGTTTATGAATTTAATAAACCAAAAAAAGTTAGAGAAATATTATTTCAAACAAATGTTCAAACAAATGCTGATTTAGATTCTATGGATTTAGAAAAAATAATTGATTATGATTATGACATTATTGTTCCATATAAGGTAGGAACAATAAAAAAAATTAAGTGAAAAGATTTAAATTCAGTTGAGCAATTAACAAATTTAGGTATTAAAAATTCTGTGGCTCAAACAATAATTAATCATAGAAGACAAAATGAAGTTACAACTTGAGAAGAAATTTTAGCTTTAAAAGGCATTGGACCAGTTACATTAGCTCAATTAAAAGATATAATTGATCTTTTTTAATTTGAACTTTAATTATTTTAGAATTTATTTTTTTATTTCTATGTATTAAAAGTCAAACAATTATTTGAATATTTTTAGCAATTGTTAACTCATTATTTATTGTTTATTTATCTTGAAAAATTTTTTTAATCATTATACCTATATTAATTTTATTTTTCGCATTGTTTTTATATATAGATAATATAAATTCCCTTCAAGAAATAAATGCTAATTTGATAGTATCTGAAAAAATTGGTAATGGAATTATTGTAAATTATGAAAACAAGAAGATTTTTATAAAAACAAATCAAATAATTAATCAATATGATATAGCAAAAATAAATTGTAAAAATGTCATTAAAATAAATTCAGACAATAGCTTTTATAAATATTTAAAATCTAAAAATGTTAATTATGTTGCTGAAAATTCATTAATTCAAGTTATTGGTCATAAATATTCCATGAAAGAAGATATATTCAATTATTTATCTAATGGTGGAGCATATTATTCTAGATATGTTCCACTTATTTTATTAGGAAAAAGGTATCCTAAAAATGATATTATTTTGGTTAAGTTACAAAACATCTCATTAATTCATTTGTTTACAATATCTGGCTTTCATATTAATATCATCATATATATTTTTGAAAAAATTTTTTTAAATCTCAAAATCAAAAATAAATATTTTCATTTTTTAATTTACTTATTCATGATTTTATATATTTTAATTTTAGGTATGCCTATTGCAGCAATGAGGGCATTCATTTTTAGTTTTCTATGTTTTATAAATAAAAAATTTCTTCATAAAAAATTTCATACATTAAATTTATTATCAATTACAATGTCTATTTTCTTTTTTATTAATCCTTACATTGTGTATTCATTATCTTTTGTTTTTACATTTTTGATGACATTTGTAATAATATTATTAAATTCGTTTGCAAATTTAAAATATAAAAAACTTAAAATGATTATTTTTACTTGAATAATGTCAACAATGTTCAATATTTATCTAAATAATGAAATAAATTTTTTGTCTTGATTATCCAATATTTTTTTCACTCCAATAATATCATTTTCATATATTCTAACTTTTTTCTTTTTTTGGCTTAAACCAACTTTAGATAATTATTATTTAATTTTAGATATTATGATTAATATGTTTCAATTTATCAAACTAAGCATAAATTTGAATTTAGATCCAAATTGATTAATTTTATTTATAAGTTTTATTTACATATTACTTTTAATTATTGCTAAAAAGCCTATGATAAAAGAACACAACACCTTTTTGAAATTTTATAATTGAACTGAATTTAAATAAAATTTATATAATTTAAAAATAATTATGAAACCCTTAGCAATTATTATTCCTTGTTATAACATGGAAAAATACATTTTAACAGCTTTAAATTCAATATTAAACCAAGAAAATCAAGAGTCTTTTTGTGATGTATTTATAATAGATGATGGATCTCAAGATAATTCTTTACAAATTGTAGAACAATTTATTAATAAAAATAAATTGAACAACTTTTATTTTCATAAAAAAAATAATGGGAATTGAGGATCAGTAATTAACTTTGCAAAGAACAATTTAAATTTGAATTCTCAATATGTAACTATATTAGATGCGGATGATTATTATAAAGAAGATTTATTTGCAGAATTAAAAAAACATATTGATAATAATTATGATCTAATTTTTACAGGTTTTTACGAAATTAAAAAGAAGTCTAGAATACATAAAGGATATTTAATTCCAAATAAAGGAGATCAAATAATTGCTAAAAAATATATGAGATTTCCTTCATTAATCCCATTATGTAAATTTTTTAAAACAAAACTATTTACTCAATTAAATGATTTAGAAGAAAAAGTTTCATATCAAGATATTATTCTTTGAAATAAATTTATTGACCTTGCTGAAAATTTTTATTATATAAAAAAAGAATATGGTTATTATCTAAATCACAGAGAAGGGGCCAGCTCTACTCAACCCTTTAATGAACAAAGAATAAAAATTATGATGAAAATTATCAACCATTTATTGATTGACAAAGATATTTATTTAAATGGGTATTTAATGGCTTTATTGATGCATCTAAAGAAAAATACTCCTAAAAAAGATAGAAAATTTATTAAATTAGAAGGAGAATTTCAATCAATAAGAAAATTTAAACTTTTATGATGTCCTTTTGGAACAAGAATAATAGTAAAAATTGGAATGTTTTTATATTTAAATAAATTATTAATTAATGGCAGTTTTTAGTTTATTTTTATAATTAATATTTTATAATTATTGTAATTAAAAAATATATCATAGAATTCAATTTTAAAGGAGTTAATTATGCCAGCAACAGGAATTACATTAAGATGCGAAGAATGCAAAATGGAAAATTATATTACAAAGAAAAATAAAAAGAATACAGTAGAAAAAATTGATTTGAAAAAACATTGTCATAGATGCAATAAACATACATCTCATAAGGAGAAAAAATAGATGGTTTCTCAAAAATTATTTGATGCTTTAAAAGAAAAAAAAGCTGATGCAATAATTTCAGAGTCACAACAAACAAGAAAATGATATACAGGCATTAGCACATCAGATGGTTGATTAATAATAGAATCTAATAAAGAAGCTACATTATTTGTTGATGGTAGATATATTGAATATGCAAAAAATAATGCTAAGAATGTTAAAGTAAATCTTTTAAAAAAAGATTCTCTTCAAAAATGATTAATAGATAAAAAGTTTAAAAAAATTGCAATTGAAGAAGATTATCTAACAATTGAAAAAAGAGATTTTTTAAAAAAAATCCTACAAGAAACAAAAACATCTATTACAACAATTAATGCCCAAAAATTTAGAATAATTAAATCAAATGAAGAAGTAAATTATATTCAAAAAGCTATTGATATTTCTTTAGAATCTTTTGAGATTTTAAAATCTTATTTAAAAGAAGGGATAACAGAAAAAGAACTACAACACAAATTAGAATATATCATGGTAAGAAAAGGTGCTGAAAAAGAAGCTTTTGATTCTATAGTAGCATTTAATGATTCAACTGCTGAACCACATCATCATTCATCAGATAAACGACTAAAAAAAGGTGATATGGTAACAATTGATTTTGGAGCTAAATATAATGGATATTGTGCCGATATAACAAGAACATTTATTTATGAAGATCAAGGAAATGCGAAATATAAAGAAATTTTAGATATTGTAGAAGAAGCGGCAAGATTAGGTAGAGAAGCTGTTAAGCCAGGTGTTAAAGCAAGTGAAATTGATTCAATTTGTAGATCTTATATTAAATCAAAAGGATATGGTGATTTCTTTGTTCATTCAACAGGCCATGGATTAGGAATAGATGTTCATGAATTCCCATATGTTTCTACTACTTCAGATATTACATTAGAACCAGGAATGATAATCACGGTAGAACCTGGAATTTATATTGAAGGAACAGGTGGAGCTAGAATTGAAGATGATGTTTTAGTTACTCCAACAGGTAACAAAGTATTATCAAGAAAGTAGGTATATTATGATAAGTGTTAATGATTTTAAACCAGGAATTACCTTTCAATTAGATGGAAGTATTTTTGTAGTATTAACAGCTCAACATTCTAAACAAGGAAGAGGACAAGCTAATGTTAAAGCTAAGGTTAAAGATTTAAGAAGTGGTACAACAACTATAAAATCTTTTACAGGTGGAGAAAAAGTTCAAAAAGCTCATATTGAAACAGTTGCCATGAATTATTTATATAATGATGGACAAAATGCAGTATTAATGGATGAAGCAACATTTGAACAAATTGAAATTCCTTTAAAACGTTTAGAGTGAGAATTAAACTTTTTAATTGAAGGATCAAAAGTTAAAGTAAGAAAATTTGAAGATGAAATATTAGATATTGAAATCCCTTTAAATATTGAAATTGAAGTTGCTGAAGCTTTTGATGCTGTAAAAGGTAATACAACAACTAATCCACAAAAAAAAGTTGTTTTAGTGACTGGTTATGAAGTAGAAGTTCCTATGTTTATTAAACAAGGAGATATAATTATTGTATCTACTGAAGAAGGTAAATACATTGGAAAAGGTAAAAAATAATAATGGTTAACAATTTAGTTTTTCACTCTAATCAAAAAGTATCATTAATAATAGATAAAAAAGCATTTGAAGATGTGATAAATTCATTATCTAAAACTATTGAAGGTATTAAAATTAATGATTCCAAAACAGAAATTTTAATTAGAGAAAAAGAAAATAATATTTTCTTTTTGATTGAAGTAAAAATTTCTTCAAAATTAAATATTAGTGAAACAATTAAATTAATAAAAAACAAAATAGAAATGCATTGTTTATTTTTAGCAGACAAAAAACCTAAAAATATTACTATTAATTATGTTGGATATTATTAATTTATATTTATATAAATTTATTATCTAATTGTTCATAGTTTTTATATTTTTCTATAATTCTGATTGTTGGAATAGAAATTGTAAATGCTATTGGAATTGTTAAATAAGTTTTTGTAACAATACCAAACAATGATAAAGGATACTGTTTAGCAAAATCTATATTCTTAGAGTAAAATCTTTGAGAATATTTTAAATATGCATAAGGACCTCAAAGTCATCTAAAAATAACAATAACTAAGATAATTAGAGATAATATATAAAGTTTTTTAATATAACTTCAATCTTTTGTTAAGCGATATTTAATTAAAGCATATGTTAAATAACCTAATGTTGATAGACTTAAGAAAGCAATTAATATATAAATCGCCATTGGGATAATATTACTTTGTTTAACTCCTTCATATCTGAATTGTTCATTAAATAATTGAAAGAAAAAAATTATTAATGCACCAATAAGTGCAATTAATATAGAAGAAACAGCAATATAAATAGATTGTTTATTGTTGCGATATAGATTCATAAAAAAAGATGAAATGATACTTACTAAAGGAGCAACAATTGCATATTCTATCATTCAATAACCTATACCCGACGTAATGAAACAAAAAATAGTATCACATAAAATGGAAAATATTGAACCTTTAATAGCTCCAAAAAGTATTCCATTAAATATTCAAAATAACATTTCTACATTGAAATTTAATGGTCCTCTAAATATCATGTAGCAGGTAAATTTAATAACATTATATAAAGCTAAAAGAATTGACATATAAGCAATATCTTTTATTGAAAATTTAAAACACTTTAATATTTTATTTGCGGTACACCTCTTTTAAATAAAATTTATTACTTAAATTATATTTAATTTAATCTTTTTTTAACTCATTTAAATTATCATCAGCACTTTTTTCATTTGATTTATTTTCGTCATTATTAGATTTGTTTATTGATAATAAAGCATTTGCTTCTTCTAACATTTTAATTTTATTTTTTAATTCTTCATTTTGAATTTTAACTTCATTAATTTGTGATTGTATTTTTTTAAGGTCATTAATAACTGAATCCAAAAAAACATCCACACTTATAGGGCTATATCCATTAATTACTGATTCAAATTCTTTATTTATTATTTTTTCTATTAATTCTTTCATAATTTCTGCTATTAAAATTTAATAATATAATAATTTTTCTTTCCTTTTTTAATTATTAAATATTGATAATTAAAAAATCTTGGAAAAATCTCTTCATTTTCATCTTTTTTTATTTCTCCATCAACTTGTATTGATCCACTTACAAGCATTTCTCTTGCTTCTCTTTTTGATGAACAAATTTTAGCATCAACTAATAAATCAATAAGTTTTCTTTTTTGTTGGTTATTATCAAATAAAGGAAGATCATTTAGGATAAGTTCTAATTGTTCTATAGTAATATCTGTTATTGCTTTTGATGAATCAAAAAGAATTTCTGTTATTTCTTTTGCATTAGCAGCTTGTGTTTTTCCATGAATATTTTGGACAACTTCAAGAGCAAGCATTTTTTGAGCTAACTTTTTCTTTGGTTCTGTTTTATGATAAAACATTATTTTTTCAATTTCTTCATCATCTAAAAATGTATATCAATTTAATAATTTTTCTACATCTTCATCTTTTTGATTAATAAAAAATTGATACATGCTATATGGAGAAGTTTTAAATCTACTTAATCAAATAGCCCCTTCAACACTTTTACCAAATTTTTTACCTTCAGAATTCAATAATAAATTTAATGTAATTCCTAGTGCATTATTTTCACCATAAAATTTTCTTATAAGTTCTAATCCTGTTGTAATATTTCCTCATTGGTCTGAACCACCAGCTTGAATTTTGATGTTTTTATTTTTGTACAAATAAGAAAAATCGTATCCTTGTAATAAAGTATATGTGAACTCAGTAAAAGAAATACCTGTTTCTAATCTTGTTGCTATCGATTCTTTATTGATCATATAATTAATATTTATATACTTACCAACATCTCTTAAAAAATCAATAATATTCATGTCTTTATAAAAGTCATAATTATCTATTACTTCTAAACCAAATGATTCAAGTTGTTCTTTTATAGCTTGTTTATTTTTATTTAATGTTTCTTGGTCTAATAATTTTCTTTCATTTTCTTTAAATGAAGGATCTCCAATCATTCCTGTTGCCCCACCAAGAACAGCATATGCTTTTAATCCTACCTTAGAAAATCTTCTCAAAATAGTTATGGGAATATAATTACCTAAATGCAGAGATTCTGCTGTAGGATCAAAACCAATATAAATTCCATCACCTTCTTTTAGATCTTTTATTTTATCTTCATTAGTAATGTTATTAATTATTCCTCTTTTTTTTAAATTATCTATTAAGCTTTCTATTTTGTTCATATATTCCTCACATTAAAAAAAGTATGTATCTTGAAGTGATAAATTGCTACAATCTACCAATCCCTCTTTTTCAATTCCAATTGTTTTATAAGAAACGATCATTCCTTCTGATTTAACTTTCATAACTTGTGTATCTAAAATTTTTTGACCATTAAATGTAGTTGTTCCATTGGTTGCAAATAAATAGTTTTGATTTAAATTAATTGAAGAGACATTTGTAATAATTTGTCTTTTAATGTCTTTGTTGAATAAAACAGTTAGAATCTTCAATTTATCACTTTGATTGTGCTGTTGAATATCAATAACTTTACCGATTTGATAAAAGTAATCAAAATCTTCTTCACTCAAATATTGATTAAATTTTTTTAATAATCAATCTTTAACATCATTTGATAGAACATGATATCCTTCTTTTAAATCAAAATATTTTTGATAATTTAAAATATTAATTCCCACCAGTTTATTTTGACTAAAAATTAAAATAAAATCATCTTGAATAATAGTAGAATATGAATCATCAAAAGTGTCTTTAAATAAAATTAAAGCATTATTTTGATTATCAAAAAACTTGTGCTTAGTTGTTATTGAAACTGGCATATTTATAAATTATAAAATATTTATTTTAAATATTTAGATAATAAAATGCCACAAGCAATAGCAACATTTAAAGATTCAAATTTGATAGGAATATAAACCTTATAGTCTAATAAATTTATTAAATCTTGATTTATTCCATGGGATTCATTTCCTAAAATTAAGACTAATTTTTTATCTTTAATTTCAACTTTATTATAATCAATAGAATCTTTTAATAAAGAACCAATAATTTTAAATCCATCATTTTTTAATTTCGTTACTGTTTCAATCAGATTAACATTATTAACAATATTAATGTTAAAAATTGCACCTTGAGTTGATCTAACAATTTTTGGATTATAAATATCCACACCTTTTAATATAATATCCTTTACACCAAAAGCATGTGCAGTTCTTATAATAGTGCCCAAATTTCCAGGATCATTAATATTATCTAATAATAAAATAAAATCTTTTTCATATAGATGATTATTTTGAATAAAATTACAAATTCCAATATAAGGCTGTGGAGATTTTGTTGTAGATAATTTACAAATGTTTTCATATGAAGTTATTAATACAGGAACACTTTTATGTTTAAAATTAACATCAGAAGTTACAATGTATTTAATTATTTTAGGATGTTTCAATGCTTCTTCTATTAAATGCAAACCTTCAATAATAAATTCTTGATATTGATAACGATATTTTTTTTGCATTAATTTTTTAATATGCAAAATTTGATTTTTAGATAATAAATTATTTTTCATTTTCTTATTCTAATATAAAATTTTTACCTTTTTGATATTCAAACTCTGAAAGACCTTCAAAATTCTTTTGTCTTAATATTTCATAAACTATTAAATTTACAGAATTTGCAAGATTTAATGATCTACAATCTTGTTTCATAGGAATTCTTAAACAAGTTTCAATAGATGTTTGAAGAATTTTTTTTGGTATACCTGTTGATTCAGTGCCAAACATTATCCAAATATCGTCTTGATTTGAATAATTTATTTCTGAATAATTTTTTAAACCATATCTTGTTATGTAATATATTTTCTTATTTCCATATTTTTTTACAAAATCATTATAGTTTTCATGAATTTCAAATTCTATATCATTCAAAGTTCTTCCGGCTGAAGATCTTTTTATATTTGCATGAAATAAATCAAAAGATATAGGTTTGATTATATGTAACTTAGCTCCTGTCGCATAGCATGTTCTAATGATGTTACCTGTGTTTGGAGGTATTTCAGGCATATATAAAATTACATTAATCATAAATTAAATGTTAATTATTAAATTCTAGAATTTAATAACACCTGCAAATAATAGTATTGAAACAATAATAACTGCAATGATAATTAAAGCTCAAACTACAAATCCAAAGATTACTAAAGTCGAATTTTTCTTTTTCTTTTTATCTACTTTAATTTCTTCTTTAACTTCTTCTACAACTTTTTCAGCCTTTTTAACTCCTTCTTTAGCTGTTATTTCTTTTGTAGTTTCAACATTATTATCAATAATTGTTTCTTCAATTTCTATAATTTTTGTAGATTTTTCTTTTTCTACAGGTGCTTCTACACTAATGTTAACTGTTGTTGTTTTAGGATCGGGTGTTGTATACGAAGTTGTATTACTTTGCGGTTGTGAATAACTAAATTCCTGAGTGTTTGAATTACTAATGTTAGCTGTATTTTCTTGATTTCTAACATTAGTATCCAATGTATTTGTATTAGCATCATTTTTAAAAGTTAAAGTATTTGTATTATTAATTACTCTAGTAACATTATCTATTTTATTTGCAAGTACATTCATTTGATCATCAAGCGAATCCATTCTACGATCAATTTCATTTTGATGCATTTGTGATTGATCTAATTGCAATTGCTGAGTTTCTAACAATTTTAAAAGATGAGGATTTGAAGTATTAGCTAAAGATGTATTAGAAACCATCATTGTTTGGTCTCCCAATGGTCTTTGATTTGGATTTAATCCACCTTGTCCTGGTAAAGCTGAAAATTCTACTGTTCCTTGTAATCTTTGTCTTGATTGAGTTGGGATACCATATAAATGATTTGTGTTATCAACAAATTCTGCTCTTCCTCTAGGAGCTCCAGTATATTTATTAACTTTTTTAAATCTATCTATAGGTTGTTGATATCTTGGTTGATTTGATTCGTAGCAATATGATTCATCATAATAATTACCATTGTAATCATCTGAATAATCTTCTAAATATGAATCATATTTATCTACAAAATAATCAAATCCTCTTTTCCCATTTCATCTAGACATTTTTTTATCCCCTTTTTTGTAACTTGCTTATTTTTTCCTTTTATTTAATTTCAAATTTTCGATACATTTAACTTATTTAACTTAATTTATTAAAATTTTGAAATGTATAGTTATTTTATCATATTTTTGGTAAAATTCCATATTTATTGCAAATTCTAGCTCTAGCAACCCTTTAAATAAAGTGTATTGAAATTGAAAAAATAGAACATTTATATAAAAGATAATAATTTATAATATTGATATATAAAAATAAAGTAAAATTAAAATATAAAGTGATAAAAACAATTAAATTAAATATTAAAAGTCAGGGGAAGCAATGCAATTTATAGATAAAAGATCAAAATTAATAGGTACTATTGGACCTTCTTCAGAAAAATATGAAGTGTTAAAAGAATTAGTTATTTCAGGTTTAACATGTATAAGAGCTAATTTCTCACATGGTACACATGAAGAACAAAAAGCAAAATTTGATAATGCAAAAAAAGTATCAAAAGAATTAAATATTCCTATTTCACTTATGTTAGATACAAAAGGTCCTGAAATTAGATTGGGTAAAATGAAAGATGGAGCTCAATTAATTAAATCAAATACAGAAGTAGTTGTATATACAAAAGAAGAAGATTTTCAAAATTTAGTAGGTACAGAAAATAAATGATCTGTTTCATATCGTATGGATAAAGATGTTAAAAAAGGAGACAGAATAGTTTTTGATGATGGGAAATTAGTAACTGAAGTTATATCAGTTCAAGATGGACTTATCAATATTGTTACTAAAAATCAACATTTATTAAAAACAAACAAAAGAATTAATATTCCTGGTGTAGAGTTTTCATTACCATTCCTTTCAGAAAAAGATAAAAATGATGTAATTTTTGGAATTAAAGAAAATATTGATTATATTGCAGCATCATTTGTTAACTCAGCAAAAGATGTTAATGAATTAAGAAGTATTTTAAAAGCTAATAATGGAGATCAAATTAAAATTATTTCAAAAATTGAATCTCAAACAGGAATTAACAATATAGATAGTATTATTGATGCTTCTGATGGTATTATGATTGCTAGAGGGGATTTAGGATTAGAAATTCCATATTATGATGTTCCGTATTATGAAAAATTGATTATTAGAAAATGTAGAAAATTAGGTAAACCAGTTATTGTTGCTACACAAATGCTAGATTCAATGGAAAAAACTCCTCAACCAACAAGAGCGGAAGTAACTGATGTTTATTGAGCAACAGAATTAGGAGCAGATTCAACAATGTTATCAGGTGAATCAGCTTCAGGAGATTTCCCAATTGAAGCTGTTAGAGTAATGTCTACAATTAATTTAAGAGCAGAAAAAGAATTCTATAACAAGCTATACTACCCTGTGCAATTAGAAGAGGTATGAAATAATTCAGAAAAAAATAAAAGACATGAAATTGCTTACAATATTGCTAAAAAAGCAATAACAGGAAAATATAAATATATTGTTGTAAGATCAAAATCAGGTCAATTATTAAGTGAAATTGCTAAATACAGACCTAATGCTGCAATTATTGGATTAGTAGGAGATGAAAAACAAATTGGTAAATTTGGTGTAACTAATTCAGTATTTGTTTCATTAGATTCTATTAAATTCTTCAATGAAGTAAAAGATGATTTTGAAAAAGCAAGAGAAGTTTTAAAACCTTTCTACCCTAATAAAGGTGATAAGTTTTTAGTAATTGATGAACACAATGAAAAAGAATTTACTTTTTAATTAGTTTTTATTATTTAAAATCAACTTAATTTAAATTAATATATTTATGCAGAGAAAAAAAATAACTGTTATTGGTTCTGGAGCATTAGGAACATCTTTAGCAAATGTTTTAAAAGATTCGAATGATAAAAATGAAATTTTAATTTATGGTATTGACGAAAAAGAACTAGATGATTTAAAAAATGGTAAAAATTCCAAGTATTTTCCTGAAATAAATTTTCATTGTTTTGATGTATCTAATAATTTAAAAGAAGCTGTTAATCAAGCAGATTATTTAGTACTTGCTCTTCCTTCAATAGCGATTGAATCAGTGATTTCAGAAATTGTGAATAATGTTAAATCGCCAACTTTGATCATTAATGGATGTAAAGGATTTTTTCCTAATACTACTAAACCTTTGCATGAAGAAATTTCTAATAGAGCAAAATCTAATTCCAACATAAGAGGTGTTGTAACTTTATCAGGGCCATCTTTTGCATCAGAAATTATAAAAAAATCATTAACTTCTATAGCAGCTATTGGTTATAACATAGAGCATCTAGTTGAAATACAAGAATTATTTAAAACAAATTATTTCAAATTGTATTGTCAAACAGATGTGGTTGGCGCAGAAATTGGTGGGATTTATAAAAATATTTTAGCAATTGGTGCAGGAATGTTAACACAGTTAGGTTATAAAATTAATACATTAGCTGTTTATTTAACTCGCGGAATGAAAGAGTTATCAACTTTTAATAAATTTATGGGTGGAAAAGATAAAACTATATATGGATTAACAGGTTTAGGAGATTTAATTCTAACAGCTACAGATGTTAATTCAAGAAATTTTACTTTTGGTATGAATTTTATTAAAAATGAAAAAGATACTAAAAATATTACATTAGAAGGATTAACAGCTTTAAAAGTAGTAGAAGATATTAGAGCAAAAAACAACTTATCTTTACCAATAGAAGAAGCTTTATATAATGTTATATATAAAAATAATTCTGTAGAAGAAGAAATCAAAAAATTATGAAATAGAGATTGACAAAAAGAGGAATAAAAAAAGGAATAGTAAAATGGGAAAATACATATTTGCAACTGATGTTGATGGAACATTATTAAATGATCAAGGAGAAGTACATCCTGAAACAATTGAAGCTTTTAAAAAAGCACAAGAACAAGGTTCATATACAGTAATTGCAACAGGAAGAGCTGTTATAAGAACTAAACCATTATTAAATAAAATTCCTTATGTAGATTTTTTAGTTTGCAATAATGGAAGTGCTGTTTACGATGTAAAAAAAGATAAAATAATCTACTTAGCAGGTGTAAATCCTAATCATTATCCTACTATATTAGATTTTGCTCGTCAACATCATGTAACATTTAAATTACATACTGATCTTGATTGAATTGGTGATGCTGAAAACAAAAATGAAAAACCAACACCTTTAACTTCTGAATTAGATCAAAAAATTAGATCTTTTATTCAAGAAAATCCTCATAGTGCAACATTATTCAACGGTCAAACTCCAACTCAACTTTCAATTAATGGAAGTGAAGAGTTTTGTAAAAAATATTTTCAGCAATTTCAAGATTGATTTGGAAAGGATTCAAGTGTTTATTTAACGAATTCAATTTATTTAGATGTTAATCCAAAAAATAAATCAAAATGAACAGGATTATTAGAATTAGCTAAAATTTTGCATATTGATGAAAATCATATAGTTACTTTTGGAGATAGTTATAATGATTTAGAAATGCTTTTAAATGCAAAAGATAATGGATACCCATTAGCAAATTCTAAAATTGAACTTTTAGAACATATTCCTGCTAAGATAGGTTCTAATAATACAAATGCTATTGCAAAAAAGATTTTGGAATATTTACAAAAAGAATAGAATTCATAATATAATAAAATCACATGTGGTAGATATGGCGAAATGGCTAACGCATCGGGTTGTGGCTCCGACATGTGCGGGTTCGATCCCCGTTATCTACCCCATTTTTTTATTATTTTTCTAAGCCATAAAGTCCATAATAAGCTTTATTAGCCAATTCTTTTCCATATAATATTTCAATTACTTTTATACCTAAATCAATAGCTGCTGAAGGACATTTTCCTGTAATATATTTTCCATCAACATTAATATATTCTTTTGTTCTTTTTTGGCTGCCAATATTGTTTATATTTTCTATTGGAAAAGAAGAATATGATTTATCATCTAAAATATGATTTTCATATATAGCATTAGGCCCATCACATATTGCAAAAACTCATTTATCTAATTCCACAAATTTTTTAATAAGATTTAATGCTTTTTCATTTGTTCTTAAATTAATACAAGCGGCACCACCAGGAACAAAAATAGCATCATAATCCTCAGGATTTATATCACTATTTATTGTCTCAATAAACCCAATTTTATTAGATCCTTGCACTTTGGTAGCACCATCAGGATTTCAATAAGTTATCTTTTCTAATTTTTGTGATCGATTTAATGCTCCTAAAAATCCATATACTTCTATTTCTTGATATTTATCGATAATTAATACTAGTAATTTCATATAAGACTCCTCTTTTAATTTTTAAAATAAATCAATAATTAAATTTTATTAAATTTAATAAGAGAACAACAATTTAATTTTATTATTAAATGATATATTTTGTTTATAATTAAATCTATAATATGACATCAAATAATGGTAAAAATTTTTCGACAGAAGTTAAAAATAAAGCAAATTTATTGAAAAATAAGTTGAAAACTTCTTTTAAAAATAGAAAGCAATACCAAATATTTCAATCTAAACAATTTTTAGGAATAGTTTTAGTTGCTGTAATGGTATTTTTGATGGTATTATCTTTTGTACAAATTCCAGGTTTTTCAACAATTAATTCTTATACTTTTGGAATGCTATTTGGATACTATTCATATTTTTTCTATATAGGATTTATAATCTATGGTTTATCTCAAATTTTGCAAATAAATATTAGATTTGAAAAATTTATTGCCACAAAATTTAATAGAAAGTTATATTTTTCATGATTATTATATTTATTATTTGCAATTGGAATTGCTCTAATTGTTGAATCAATTAGACAATGAGTTATAAATAATCGAATTTTTCCAGGAAATACAGCATTTAATGATTTCTTTGGAACTTGATGAAAAGACTTTTCAAATGAATACGAAAGAGTAAATAACCTAAATTCTAATCCAGCTTTACCAGGAATTCAAAATCAAGGTATTGTTATTTCTCTATTCATGGCTTTAGTTACTTCATGAACTGGATATATTGTTTCAATTATAATTGGTTTATTATTAATAGCATATTTTGTTTATTATGTATTTTATGGATCAATTATTAAAAAAATCAGATACCAAATTCTTGGGAAAACAAATAAAAGAGAAATTGTTACTAAAGAAGAATTTGAAGATTATAAAACTAAGATAATGGATTTATCATTTGAAGATACTTCTTCAATTGTTAACAAACCAAATAATGAAATTACAGCACATATTAGTCCAAAAACATCTACTATTTCTATCACTAATTCAGATTTAATGTTCCCTGTAGATAATCCTTTTAATGAAAGCAATGAAACAAATAAACAAAATTTCATTGAAAGTAAAACTTCAGAATTAAATTTAGAAAAAAATAATACAAAAGAATTTAAATTAGATGTTGTTAATAATCAAATTCAATCAGATACAAATGATAATAAAACATTTGATTTTGAATTAGATATTTTTAAAACTTCAACAGATTTTGTAAATTTTGATGACAATGGAATCTCAATGAACGCAACTAATGTTGATTTATCATCAAATACTGGAAGTAATAATATTGATTTAAATATTAATGAAGTAAAAGATGTGAGTCATGATGATGATAGCCAATATGATAGTAAAACTATTGTTTTCCAAAATGATCCTACTGTAGAAAAAACAATTCAATTTGCTAATGATTTAACTAATGAAGTTCGCCACGATGATCAAAGTACTCTTTTTGCAACTCAACCTTTTGAGCATGAAAAAACTCAAACAACATTAAATAATACTAGTGAAATTTCTAATGATGATAGAACTGATGAAATTACAAATGAAATTACAGCAGAAATTGAAACTAATGAAGCTATTTATGAAGATGATTATGAGCCATCAAATTCAAATGATCAAACTACAACAGAAGATGTTTTATTTAAAAATGATGAGGAAGAATAAAAATGTTTAGTTTATTAAAATTTAAGGAAGCTGAAGAATTTATAAAAAATAATCCTAATAATATAATTTATTTATTGTTTACTACAAATTGATGTGGTGATTGTCATATGATGATGCCAATATGTGAATCAGTTTCTTATGAATATTCAAATCATGACAATATCTCTTTTATTCAAGTTGATGCTGAAGAAGCAGGTATTTTTAGAAAAGACTCTCCATATAAAGTAGAAAGAGTGCCAACTCATGTTTTTATTAAAAATTCTAAAATAAGATCTATTATGTATGAATACATTACCAAAGATATTATTATTAATGAAATTGATCAATTAAGATATGAAAAATAATAAATTTAATATTGATAGAAAATCTTTATCAACAAAATGTGGCGTCTATTGATTTAAAGATTCTAACGACACAATCTTATATATTGGTAAAGCAAAAAATATTAAAAAAAGAATTGAACAATATTTAAATGGAACACAGAATTCATATAAGACTCCAATTTTATTAGAAAAAGCAACAAAACTGGAATATCAAATATGTCAAAATGAAAAAGAAGCTTTAATTTTAGAGCAAGAATTAATTAAAAAAAATAAACCATATTACAACATTTTATTTTTGGACGATAAAAAATATCCATATATAGTAATTGAATTAAAAAATAATAAATTAGAATTTAAAACAAGATTTATTTATAAAAATACTCCAAATACTTTCTATTTTGGTCCCTTACCACCTAATTATGGATACAAAATTATTAAAAATTTTTTAATTCATGAATGTTTATATGAAAATGGGTTACCAATTCAAAACAACTCATATTCCTTTTGAAAAGAAAAATTTGACTATGCTAAAAAAATATTATCTTCTACTAATAAAGATATTATTAATAAATTAAAAAATCAAATGATTTATTATTCAAATAATGAACAATATGAACTGGCAAAAGAATGCTATGAAGTAATTCATTATTTATCTAACAATCAAAGCCAATCAATTGCATTTGAAGAAAATCAAAATTTTGATATTTTATATTTTCAACAAGAAGAAAAATATTTGATGATTATGATCCATTATTTCAAAAATGGTTCTTTTTTCATGCAGGAAGAAACAATTGTAGAAATAAAATTAGATTTAGAACAAACTATTATTGAATTTATTAATCAATTTTACTTAGTGCGAAATATTCCAGATTTTATTGTTACTAATTTTCATTTAAATAGCGAAGATTTAATTATTAATAAAAAAATTATAGTTCCTCAAAAAGGGAAATATTATCAAGCATTAAAAAATGCCAAAAATAATATTGATATTAATAAAAAATTAAAATTAACTTCTTATATATCTAAATCAAAAATTGTTGATCAAGTAAAAAAATTTTTATCGGATATTTTAAACTTAGAAATCAATGATTTTATTATGATTGATAATTCTTCAGAAAGTAATCAAGATATAGTTAGTGTAATTATTTATTATAAAAATTTTTTACCTCACTATCAAAACTATCGAAAATATAAAATTAATGAATTAATTAGAAAATCAGATGTTGAGTTTATTAATCAAGGTTTAACTAAATATTTTAGCAATAATGAAGAAATGCCCGATTTAATTATTGTAGATGGAGGAATTCAACAAATAAATGAAGCTCAAAAAGTATTGAAAAATCTCAAAATAGAAATACCTATTATAGGTCTTGTTAAAAATCAACAACATAAAACAGATTATATTATTGATAATGATAAAAATAAAGTGCAAATAACCAATCGTGATATTTATAATTTTTTCTCAAAAATTCAAATTGAAGTTGATGCTTATGCTAAATCATTCCATAGCAAAAGAAAATTAGATTCATCCTTAGAAGGATTTTTAACAACAATTAAAGGAATAGGAAGCAAAACAGAAGAAAGATTATTAAATCACTTTAAGAATTACAATAATATTTATAATGCTTCTTTAGAAGAGTTATCCAAAGTAGTTTCTAAAAATATTGCTATTAAAATAATAAAAAAATTAGGAAAATAATGTAAAATGTTTTTAATGTGGTCGCGTAGCTCAGGGGACAGAGCACGTGCCTTCTAAGCATGTGGTCGGAGGTTCGAATCCTCCCGTGATCGCCATTTTTTTTATGCTTTTTTTAGAAAATAATATTTATTTGTGTTATTTAATATAAAATATATAAGTTCAAAATATGGAATAGATAAACTTAAAAATTATTTATATATATAGGCTGAAAATAAACTTACTAAGGAATGAAAATATGGCTCAAAAAAGAACTAACATTAAAAAAAATAGCACAACTAACATTAAAAAAAATAGTACAAAATCAACTAGCAAAAAACCGACTTATAAAAAATCAACAAATGCTAGCAAATCAACTAATAACAAAAAATATATTTCAAGACCTATCAATTCAAAAAATAAACCAACTAACACTAAATCAAAAAACAATTATTATAAAAATTTATATAAAAATAAATTTTCTAGAACCAATGAAGTAGTTATTGACAATAAAACTTATGTTTTACCAAAACATGATAGCTTTGAAACATATTTTTGTGTTTGAAGAATGTATTCATTAACTGATCCTCTAACCAAGAAAAGTTTTATAAGAAAATTTTGAATTGTTATTGGTAAAGGACACAAAAGTTATCGTAAATTTGAAAGTCAAAGAGATGCTATTAGATACTTTAGAAACTTGAAAAAATATGCCAAAATGAAAATTCAAGGTAATAATTCAAAAGAATTTTTAAGAACAATTTACACAATTTTTGAAATGATTTATCAAGGAATTAATACAAGCAAAGTACTTAGTCAATCACCTAGAAATAAAAATAATAATAAATCTCATGAAGATGGAGATTATGTAGATGAATACACACAATTAGATCTTTTATTAAATAATGATGATACAGGTGAAAATAATCAAGAAATTGAAGAAGATATTGATAAAGTCATCAATGAAAAAGAAGGAAATACTTTAGTTACAGATTACAAATTAGATATTGATGAAGATGCTGATAAAAAAACTAGAGAAATTCAATATGAGCAAACTAAACAAGCATATGATGATGCTGATGATATAACAAAAGAAAATACAAAACAATTTACAACTAATGAAAACACAAAAACTGTGACTTATGAGTATTATAATGGTGAAACAGAACATTTAGGACTTTTAGATCGTCAAATGGATGATACACCAATTTTAGGTCAAACTCAAATTAACTATTTTGATGATTTTAATCAAATTAAATTTGATGATATTAATCAAATTAAATTTGATATCCCTTCTCAAAGTGGTAATACAGAATCAATTTACAAAAATGAAAATGTTGACAATCAGTTGCAACCATATCAACAAAACCCAAACATGAATTCATGAGTTAATGAGACTCCTTCTTACAATGATGAAATTAATCTTCCAAGTGGTAATACAGAATCAACTTACAAAAATGAAAATGTTGACAATCAGTTGCAACCATATCAACAAAACCCAAACATGAATTCATGAGTTAATGAGACTCCTTCTTACAATAATGAAATTAATCTTCCAAGTGGTAATACAGAAATAATTCTTTATAAAAGTGACGATACTACTACAATAAGTACTAGTGATTCAACTAGTGATTCAACTAGCGATTCAATTAGTGATTCAATTAGTGATTCAAATAAAACTTCATTATATGATTTGATTACTAATGATAATAAAGATTTTCCTGAAACAAAAAGCAATGATTTAGAGTTAGAAGAAGATGTTAAAGAATTTGAAAGTGATCTAAACATTATCCAACACAATACATCATTAAATAAAACTATTCATGATGAGAAGCATAAACGCAATCATAAAAAAGTTACTATTATAACAGTTGTATCTATTTTAGGAATTTTAGTAATTGGTCTAATAGTAGTAATCTTGTTGTTTGCTTTAAAAATTATTAAAATTTAAACTAATGATATAATTTTAAAATAAATGATATTTTAAAGTTATAAATATAAAGAAGAAAGAGAAATAGTAGTATGAATAAAAATGAAATAATGATTTTAACAATATTGATACTCGTTAGCTTTATATTTTTATTCATCATAATTCCATTATTAATTAATTTAATTAAAAATGTAATTGAAGAAAAAATCAAAAAGAAAAATAGTAAAAATTTAGGTTCAAGTAGCAAGATCAGATTAATCAATCAATTAAGAGAATCAGTAGAATATTTATCAAAAACAAAAACTGGAGCAATTATTACTATTGAAAATAAAGATAATTTAGATAATTTAAGAACAGACGGGGTAAAAATAGATGCTAATATTTCTTCATCTTTAATTATTTCTATTTTTAATAAACATTCACCATTGCATGATGGAGCAATTATTATTAGAAATGGAAGAATCTTATATGCTGCAACATATTACAAAATTACTAGAAAATCTATTGATAATAAATATGGATCAAGACATAGAGCTGGATTAGGTATTTCAGAAGTTTGTGATGCTACAACAATTATAGTTTCAGAAGAAACTGGAGAAATTTCAATTGCTAAAAATTCATTGTTAGTTCCAATTAAAACAAATGAATTCCAAGAAAAACTATTATTCTTCTTGAATGATTAATTTAATATTTTAAAAATTTAAGGAGTACTAATGGAAAATTCAATTAAAAAATTTGATATTAAAAAACTATTAGTTGAAAAAGATTTAGCATCTATTAGAAAATATGTAGAACAAACTCCTTTTAATGAGATTGTTTTAGAATTAGAAGAATTAAATGATTTAGAAGTTGCTTTGTTTTTTAGATGTTTAAAAACAGAAACATCTTCAGAGTTATTTTCTTATTTAAATGAAGAACAACAACAATCAATTATTCAAAATTTAACAAAGCAAGAAATTGCTGATTTTATTAATGAATTATATACAGATGAAATTGCCGATGTTTTAGAAGCATTACCTCCAGATATGGCAAAAACTATTTTATTAACAGTTGATAAAAATACCAGATTTAAAGTTAATCAAATCTTACAATTTGATGATGAAGAAGTTGGATCTGTAATGTCTGTTGATATTATTGCTTTAAAATCTAACATGACAAATAAAGAGGCTTTAGAATTAATTAAGAAAAAAAGAGAAGAATCAGAAATTGGGCAATTTTACTATGTAGTAGATTTGAAAAATAAATTGCAAGGATGTACTACTTTAGAAGATATTGTTTTTTCTCCTAAAGAAGATTTAGTATCTAAAAAAATGACTCAAGTAAAATCAGTTAAAACTAAACAATTAAAAGCAGAAGCTGCCAATATTTTTTCATCTGAAGATTATGCCACATTACCAGTTGTTGATGATAATGATATTTTGATGGGGATGCTTACATCTAATGATGTTATTGATATTATTAAAGATGAAGCATCTGAAGATATTTATAAAGCTGCCGGGATTAATTATGAAAATCAACCAACTACCTCATATTTAAAAACTTCAGTATTAAGTATTGTAAAATCAAGAATTTTTTGATTAATTATTTTGATGATAGGATCTACTTTATCTCAATTAATTATCCAAGTATTTAACCAAAAATTTGAAGAATCATTAAAAAATGTAGCCGAATTAAGTGGAATAGCTATTTCTTCTGCTCTAATTGCTTTGATACCAGTTACTTCAGCAACTAGTGGTAATGCTGGTTCTCAATCTACTTCTACATTAACTCGGGCTAGCGCTTTAGGCGAATTAAAAGATGCTAAGATGAATAAAATTATTTTAAAAGAATTTTCAGTTGGAGCTGTATTGGGTTCTATTTTATCATTAGTGAATTTTGTCCGTTTAGTAATTTATTATTTAGCATATGATGCTTTATTAATTCATCATTACAAATTTATTTTAATTATTTCTTTAATTTCTTCTATTTCTTTATTAATTTCTATTACATTATCAAAAACTTTTGGTGCTGCTATTTTAGCAATCACAATTAAAACTAAAAAAGATCCTGCAGTAATGTCGGCACCTTTAATTACTACTATTATTGATGCATTATCTACATTGATCTTTTTCTTATTATCTTATATGATTTTAATTCCTGTTTATCATATAGCAATTTAAATATTATTTAATTCCTTTTTTATCTAAAGCTTCATAAACTTTTTCGGTTGTTTTAAAAGAAATTTTAGCTACTTCATATAAAGCTTTTCTACCAAACTTTTCACAAAACTCAATTGCTTGTTTTTCTACAGCTTCATTAGTTCCTAACAAGAATTTCATTCCAATTGCTTCTTCTTGCTCTTTCATTAATTCTAAGAAACGATATCTAGCAACAATTGAAGCAGCAGCTACTGCAACGTGAATGCTTTCAGCTTTAGGAGCAAGTAAAATTTCTTTTTGAATTTCATCAGTTTTCAATCTTGATTTCATTAAATTTTCATAATATTTATTGATGTTATCAATACTTGCAAATTCATCAATTAATATTAAATCTTCATTTACTTTGTCAAATTTTTCTAAAGTAGTAATAGATTTTAAATGTAAAAACATTTTTAATTCATGAGCATTCATGTATTTTGCTAAATTGTTATAACCTTTTTGTGTTAAATGATTAACTCTAAATTTGATTAAATCTTTGATTTTAGGAAATAAATCTAAAATTTTTTGATCACTTAAAGATTTAGAATCTTTTACTCCTAATTCAATTAATTGTTCAATATTTTCATGAGGAACATAAACAGCTGCTGCAACTAAAGGAGTTAAATAATCTCCAACACCCGTTTCATCTGATCCAATAATATTTTTATTTTTTAATTGTTCTTCAGAAGAATAATTAGAAATTACTAAAGGTTTAAATTCAGTTTTTGAAAAATCTATTTTTTTTGATCTTTTGACAGCCATACTTTTACTCCAATTATATTTTATTGATTGCATTAATTTTAATAAAGTATTTTGAAAAATCATTAATTTTATTTTGACAAAACATTATTTTAAATATTATATTTAAAAAAATATAGATAAAATTATTATATATGTGAGATACAATAGCAGCAATTTCATCAGGAAATATTAATCAAGCAATTTCTATTATTAGAATAGTAGGACCAGAAGCTTTGGATATTATAAAAAAAATATTTATAGGTAGAATTGGTCAAAATAAAACAATTCAATATGGTTTTATTAAAGATTTAGAAGGAAATATAATAGATGAAGTCCTTGTAAGTTTTTTTATAGGTAGTGATAACTTTGTTGGTGAAAATACTATAGAAATTAATGCTCATGGTGGAATTATTATTACCAATAAGATTTTAGATTTAGTTTTATCTTTAGGTGCTCGTGAAGCCAATAAAGGCGAATTTACAAGAAGAGCTTTTTTAAATGGAAAAATATCTTTATTAAAAGCAGAAGCAATTAATGATTTAATTAATTCTAAAACAACCCAACAACATAAGATAGCTATTAATGCTTTTAATAACAAAAATGAAATTAAAATTAAAGAATTTTTAGAAAAACTTGAATATTTAATTGGTCTTTGTGAAATTAATATTGACTATCCAGAATATGATGATGTCCCAATTTTAGAAAATAAAGATTTTGAATCTAAAATCATAGAAATTCATCAAGAACTAAAACAAATTATTGCTAGCTCTAAAGCAAATCAAGTTTATATTAATCCTTTATCAGTAGTAATTGTAGGGAATCCAAACGCTGGAAAATCTTCGTTAATGAATGCGATTTTAAATGATGAAAAAGCCATTGTAACAAATATCGAAGGGACAACAAGAGATGTTATTGAACATGAAATTGTATTCAATAATTTCATTTTAAAATTAAAAGATACTGCGGGCATTCGTGATGGTAAAGATGAAATTGAAAAAATAGGTATTAAAAAATCTTGAAAAGAAATTGAGCAAGCTGATATTGTCCTTCATATTATTGATGCAACAAAAGGTATTAATAATTTTGACTTAGAAATTATTGAAAAAACTAAAGATAAGAAATACTTACAATTATGAAATAAATCAGATTTAATTAATAACTTGGAAAAAGAAAATAAAATTTATATTTCTTCTCTTAACAAAGATTTAAAAAATTTAGAGCAAGAATTAGTTCATTTACTTGTTCATAATGATAATTCTAATAATAGTAATTTTGTTTTTAATAAAAGACAAATAGTCTGTTTAGAAAAAGCTTTAAATGCTTTAAATGATGTTATTGAAGGAATGAATCAAGGTCTTACCTATGATACAATTATTGTAGATTTACATTTAGCTTGAGAGTCATTAAAAGAAATTATTGGTAATGTTGATAAAGAAGAACTTTTAGATAGTATTTTCAAAAACTTTTGTTTAGGTAAATAAATTGAAAGGAAAAAAATAATCATGAAAAAATATGTTGATTTACATTGTCACCCTTTTTTGGAATATTTTTCTAATCCAGGCGAAGTTATCAAAAACGCTCAAAATGCAGGTGTTCATAAATTGTTTTTAGTAGGAACTGATTTAAAAAATTGTAAAGAAGCAATTGAACTTGCAACTCGTCATGAAAATGTTTATTCAGTTATTGGTATTCACCCTTGTGATGCTTGAAATTTAGAATTAATTGATGAATTAGAAAAAATGATTACTGAAGATGTTGTTGGTATTGGTGAAGTGGGATTAGATTATCATTATGATGATTCGCCTTCTAAAGAAATGCAAATTAAATGTTTTGAAAAACAAATAGAATTAGCTATTAAATATAATATTCCAGTAATTGTCCATTCTAGAGATGCCCATGAAGACACTTACAAGATAATCAAAAAATGAAAAGAATTACATCCAAATCTTAATTTCATTATGCATTCTTATTCATCTGGAATGGAATATTTAGAAAAGTTCAGTCAATTAAATGTTTATTTTTCATTTTCAGGTGTTGTGACATTTAAAAATGCTAAAGATACTCAAGAAGCTGCTAAAAATGTAAGTTTAGATTTACTTTTTTGTGAAACTGATACTCCTTATTTAACTCCTGCACCTCATCGAGGAGAAAGAAATTTACCTGAATATGTAATTCATACAACTGATTTTATTGCTAATTTAAAAAATATTTCAGTTGATTCATTATTAGAGCATATTAATAATAATGTTAAAAAAGTATTTACTAAAATAAAATAATAATTATGGATAAATCATATGCAAGAAAAAGATTTTCTCAGAATTTTTTAAATGATCAAAATATCTTGAACAAAATCAGTAATGTTGTAGATCTTAGTAATAAAAATATTCTAGAAATAGGTCCTGGTAAAGGAAGTTTAACAAAACATTTATTAGCAAAAGCAAAACAAGTAATTGCTTTTGAAATAGATCATAATTTATTTGAATATTTAAAATCAGAATTCACTAATTCTAATTTCAATCTAATTAATAAAGATTTTTTAAAAGAAGATTTATCTGCATATCGAGATTTTTATATTATTTCTAATATTCCATACCATATCTCTACAGAGATTGTTTTTAAAATTTTTGAAAACTATCAAAATTTTCCTGAAGTAGTTTTATTAGTACAAAAAGAATTTGGGAAAAGATTATGTGCTAAAGTATCAACTAAAGATTATTCTAAATTAGCACCTTCTACTAGTTTATTTTATGAAGCAACATATTGCTTTGATGTAGATGCCAAATCTTTTTGACCTCAACCTAAAGTAACTTCTTGTGTTGTTCATCTAAAAAGAAAAGACAAAAAATATGATGTGGATTATCAAGATTTTTTAAATTTTATAAAAACATCATTTAGTATGAGAAGAAAAACATTTTGAAATAATATTAAACAAATTTATCATTTTGATTTTAATTATTTTCAATTAATTTGCAATGAAATGGAAATAAATAAAAATATTAGACCAGAAAATTTATCTTTAGATCAACTACTTGTTTTTTATAAAAAATTAAAAAATAAAAGTATAAATAATTAACATAGATTAGAATTTATTATAAAAGTTCATTTGGAGTAAACAATGTCTAGGAAATTAGTGCAAGAATATCTTAAAAAAGGTGATAAGATTAATACAAAAGTTATCTTTGATAATGGAAGAATATTTAAAATTGAAATTGAGGGAGAACATAAATTAATGTCTGATCAACCAACATTAAAAAGTTTAGAAAAACAAATCCAAGATTTAGCCAAAATTGTTGAAACAGGTTTTAAGAATGTAAATTCAAGACTTGATAATATTGAAACTAGATTAGATAAAGTTGAAACTAGATTAGATAAAGTTGAATCTAGATTAAATAATATTGAATCTCTTCCTACAATTAAAAAAGAGTTAAAATCAAAAAACAAAAAATAATTATTTGATACAAAAATAATGAATTCAATAATGATTATTTTAATTAATTAATTTTATAAATACATTCAATAATTAATAAATATATAATTTAAGTTATTACATAGGAGAATAAAATGAGTAACAATTATCAATCATTAGTAAATAAAGTAAAAAAATATTGCAGCATTGATGGATTATCAAGATATGAAGAAGCTGTTGTTGATGAGTTAAAAAAATCAGTTGATAGCAAAAGCATGAATTATGAAAGAGATGGTTTGGGTTCAATTATTTTTAGTCAAAATAACAAACCTTCTACTGGTCCAATAATTCAAATAGCAGCTCATATGGATGAAGTTGGTTTTATTGTGCAAGATATTACTGATAAAGGTCAATTAATCTTAAGTATGATTGGAGGTATTTGACCTTTAACAGTTATTGGTACAAAAGCGGTTGTTTATAATGCAAAAGGACAAAAATATGAAGGTGTATTTGGACATACATCAATTCATATTTTGGAAATAGAAAAAAGAAATAAAGTACCTGAATTAAAAGACCTATATGTTGACTTAGGATTTAATTCTAAAAAAGAGGTTCAAGATAATTTTATAGAAGTTGGATCTAGGGTTTGTTTATCTGGAGATTTTTTCCAAATGAACAATGATTATGTAGTTGCTAAAGCAATGGATAATAGAGCAGGAGTTGCTGTATTAGAAGAAGTAATGCAAAGAGTTCAAAATAAAAAATTAAATAATCAAGTTTATTTTGTAGGAACAGTTCAAGAAGAAGTAGGAACAAGAGGGGCTAAAACATCAATTCAAAAAATTAAACCTAATATTGCAATAGCTCTAGATACTTGCGCTTCTCATGATACTCATCAAGCAATTAAAGGAATTCAAGAATTGGGTAAAGGAGCAGCATTAAGAATTAAAGATATGGGGACATTAATGGATCCTAAATTAATTGATTATTTAATGAAAATAGCTAAAGAATGTAATATTCCAGTTTATAAATATGTAGCTCAAGGCGGAGGAACAGATGCCGCAGAATTACAATATGGAAATGGTGGAGTAGCAACAATTACTATATCATTACCACAAAGATATTTACATTCTCCTTTAGGTGTTTGTCATCTAAAAGATTTAAAAGCAGCTGCTGATCTTTTAGAACAACTTCTTTTAAAATTAGATGAAGCAGAATTTAATAAATATATTAAATATAATTAAAAAGCAAAAAATAAATTTATAATAATTTTGATTAGTATGTTTAAATTAACAAGTAATATTATCCAAAATGCAATAGATCATAATAAGCTTTCTCATGCATATTTATTTTATGGTGATAAAGGTACTGATATTGAAAAACACATTTTGATAGCAATAAAAACAATTATGCAAAATTGTGGTTTTGATACTAATTTTAATGATTTAAAAGAAGCTAATTATATTGATTTAAAAATAATTGAACCAACAAAATCTGATGTAGATAAACAACCTCAAATTAAAAAAGAAGATGTTGATCAAGCAATTGTTTCTTTATTAGAAACATCTTTAGTAAAAAATGCTAAAAAAATTCTTTATATAAAAGATGTAAATTTAGGTAATAAATATTCATTAAATCGATTATTAAAATTTGTAGAAGAACCAACAGATAATTTAATTATTTTTATGTCTACAAATAATTTTGATAATGTTATTAGCACCATTAAAAGCAGAACTCAAAATATTTTCATTAAACATGAAAGTTTAAAAGAAAAAATGGAATCATTTAAGAATGTAGATCCACAACATTATGCATTATTGGCTAATTTATTTGCTAATATTGACCAAGTTAAAGAATTAAACTTAAAAGAATTTAATAATATTTATGAAAATATCATTACAACTTTTAAAGATGGATCAAAAAATAAATACCTTATTAAAAATAGATTGAACAAAATATGAACCAAACAAAATTCAGATTTATTTTTAGATATCATTCAATTATTTTTTTATCAAGTCATGATTGATAACAATAATTTAATTTTTGCAAATGAAAAAGAATTAATTAATTTTTATAAAAATAAAAAGATTAATGCTTTTGACTTATTAATCTTAATAGATCAAGCAAAGAAAAATATTGCTAGATATACAATTTTTAATTTACAAAAAATTAATTTATTAAATTATTTAGAAGAAATATTATAAGTTTCTTTTATTTGAAATTAAATAAATTTTTTTTAAAATATACTAATCCAAAATAATTATGAATTTAAATATATAAGTAAAAAAGTATTAAAATATTAATTTTAGACTTAAGATTTTATAATTTTTGTTTCAAAATATCTTATTTAAAGATTATTTTATTTATGTGTTTAAGGAGATTTTATGACTAAAAATACTATATTACTTGCAAAATATTTATATTCAAAAGGTATTGATTCTTCTTTAAGAATTCAGAAAATACTTTTCTTTTTAAGAGTAGAAGAAAAAAGAAATAATTTTGAGAGTGGATATTTTAAACCAAAAGATAATTTTCAAGCATGAATATATGGTCCTGTAAATGTAGAAAGTTTTAAATATATGCAAAAATATTTTAACAATGATATAGAAAAAGAAGAGATATTATTGTTGGATGATGATTTAGAGAAGAATAAGATTTTAATTGAAGAGATAGATAAAATATTTGGTAAATATTTAGAGAAATATAGATATAAAGCACCATCTACTTTAGTGGACGAAAGTCATAGAAATTTATCATGAATTAATGCACGTGGGGATTTAGATAAAGATGAATCATGTAATACATATATGAAAGAAGATAAATCATTTATAGAATTTATATAATTGGGTTAATATGAAAATTAACTTAAATTTAATTAAATTTCATTATTTCAAATATAACAATAAAATTCATAATTTATGTCCAAGAAATTACTTAAATTATTTTGAAAATTTATTATTTAAATGAGATCAATCATTTTTATGATGCTTAAAAATATTTAATGATATTGATAATGTTAATGAATTAAAAAATAAATTATTACATTTACATGAAATTGGAAATGATGAAAAATTAATGTTAGAGAAAGTCATAGAAAAATGTCACCCAAATCTTAAAAATGCTTTAGATCAAAATTTTGAAGATGAACCACCTAAATATTATCAATGCAAATTAAACAAAAAGGAAAGACTGATTTTTATAATAAAAATAGATCTAGATAAAAAATTATTGGTTTTTCCTATTCTTTTTGATTTAAATCATTGTTTTTATATAAGCGACAAAAAATCATATGATAATAAAACTAAGAATGATTTTAAATGAGATTTAAAAGAAAATCAAGAAAAATATAAAGAAAGATTAAAAACAAATTTAAAATAAAATTATAAGTGATTACAAATTAATTATTTAGAAGAAATATTATAAGTTTCTTTTATTTTATTTGTAATAGCAGCTGCTGAATTACCGACGATTAAGACAATAAATTTATCATTTATAAATACTCCACTAATTGATTTATCTTTTTTAATTGCATCAATATCAATAAGATCATATTGATTATAGAAAAACTTAATTTTATTATGAGTATTTTCAATGTTGTTAATATTATCTGAACCACCAAGATTATCTATTAGTTCATTAAGATCAATAATAATTTTATAATCTTGAGATAACACATTTTGTTCATTATATTTTTTATTTTTATGATTTCAATAAATTCATATTGTTCCTAATGTAATTATTTGTAAAAATATATACAAAAATTTTTCTTTATTTGTCATGTTATTCATAATTTTTACCTCTGAAAATATAAAAATATTTTATATGAAATTTGTGAAATATAGAAATGTTAAATTTATTATAAATTTACCAAATTAAATACCGATAAATAAAAAACCAGAGATTTCTCCCTGGCTGTCCTTGTAAAATATAAAAAAACCGAAAAGGACAACTAAATTATATGAAACTTCAATTTATATTTGAAAAAGAATTAGAAAAAATTAATTTAATTTTTGCATTAATGAATCAAATATCTGATTCTTCTCAAGAAAACTTTATTCCAAAAATGATGAAAAGATATGAATTCATCTCAAAAGCAACAAATTATTCTGTTGAAACAATTAGAAAAATGCTTTTTAAAACTAAAACTTATTGTTATAAAAAAATAAAAAATTATTCTTATAAACTATATTATTATGATTCAAATATTTATCTTAATAGATTAAATAATAAGAGAAAAAAATTAGAAATAATAAAACAACAAAATTGCTTATCTAAACACTTAGAAGTTGCTAAATTGATAAGAACAGTAGCTAAAGCAACGGGTAACAAAACTTCTGCAAAAACTTTATCCAAGATAATCAAAGAGAAATTAGGATTATATTATTCTCCAAAGCATTTATATCACTTAATTAGGCAAAATAAAATGAGTGGAGTAACATTAAGAATATTTCCATACCTAAAGCATGGTAAATACTATAAAAAACCCCATAAAATAGGCAAAAGAGTAATTGCAATACCCATTGATCAAAGAGATGAAATTATCAATAAAAGAATTAGATATGGTGATGTTGAAGTAGATACTGTAGAAGGAACTAAAACTGATAATAAATATCTTTCTACAATGATTGATCGAAAATCTAGAAGATTATCCATAACTATTTATGAAAATAAACAAAGTGATGAATTTTTAAAAGCAGTAGAAAATAACATCGAAAATATGAATCAAGAAATCAAATCGATTACATCAGACAATGGAACTGAAAATTATGACCTAGTTAAATTAAATATTCCATGATTTTCCACTAATCCATATTCTTCTTGACAAAAAGGTTCAATTGAACAAAAACATAAGCAAATAAGAAAATTTATTCCAAAAGGCAAATCTTTCAAAAATTTAACCCAAGATGATTGTGATCTAATTGCACTTGTAATTAATGCAGAAACTTATTTACAAAATACTAGTAAATACAAATTGGGAACCACCGTTACTCAAGAAGAGCTGCAAAAATACTTTAAATTATTAGAAAAGAAAGATACCCACCGAATATTTCAACTTTGATAAATATTGTAAAATTATGAAATACAAGGAATTATCGGTATTGAAATTGGTAATTTTATAAATGTTAAATTTATTTAAAAAAATTTTTTAATTTGAAAATATAAAATAAAAAAAGTATTAAAATAATAAATGTAGAGCTAGTTTGTTCGTAGGCGAGCATGGACGGAACCACGACTATAGGTTGTGGTTTTTTATTTTATTAATAATTAAATCTTTAATTTTTTTATGAATATCATTGTATTTATCTAATTGTTTATAAACATTTTCGCTTATATAAGAATCATTATCAAGTTTTTCAATAATTTTAACAATATCTAATAAATTAGCTTTTTTTAGATCAATTTTTAAAATTCCTGAAATTGGCTTTATTTTGCTTCTATCAGTTATTTCAATATTATAAATTACATTATTATGACAAATTCTATTTCTAAGATCTTTTATTATTTTAAATATCAAAATAATCTCTTTTTTTGAATTTAAATTATCTCAATTACATATTTTTGAATTCTTCATTATTTGAATTTCTTATATTATGACTTATAACTTCTTGTAATTGTTTTTTGTTTTTAATAATAGATAAAATAAATTTTTTGAGTGAATAACCAAAAGAAATAGAAATTACCCATTGTCCATTTATATTTATTAATAAAAACAGATTTATCTTTATGATGTCCTGCAATAGTTGAAGCTATATTTGTAGGTAGTGTAGTTTTTTTGAACCAGCTTTATGAGTAGAAATAGGAATTATTTAGCTCTTTGAAAATTAGAACATAATTAATTAATGTTAACTATACTTAACACAAAAATGTTATCTATACTTAACAATATGATAAAATATTGTTATGAATTTTCTATTAGATGAATATCGAAAAGAGTTGTTAAATATTGATCAAAATTCTCCTTACAAAAGAGAAATATTTAATACATTAAAAAATGAAATTAAAAATAATAATTTATGTTTAGTAGGGTTAAGACAAGTAGGTAAAACTACTTTAATGTTACAACTAGCCAATTGATATTTTGAAAATATAATCAAAAAAAATCAAAATGACAATGAGTTAATTACTAATGTTTTAAATGAAGAAGAAAAAATATTTTATACAAATATCAAATCAATTAAAAATGTCAATTTAAAAGAAAATTGAGAATTATTATTAAAAGAAATTTCAACAAAAAAATATCAATTAATTGTTTTAGATGAAATTCAAGAAATTAATGAATGAACAAATTTTCTACAAGCCGCTATTGATCTAAATAAAAATGCTAAATTTATTGTTTCAGGTTCTAGTGCAACTGCATTAAAACAAGAAATAATGGTAGGTAGAGTGAAAATATTTTTTATCAACCCTCTTCTTTTCAATGAATATAAAGATATTTGAAATGATAACAATATTGGTAATTATTTAAAATTTGGTTCTTATCCAAAAAATAAAAATTATTCAAGTGCTTTTGTTCAATATTGTGAATTAGTAAGAGATAGTATCATTGGTAAAATTATTAATGAAGATAATAAAAAAAATATTGATGGAACCAAATTTTTTGCTCTAATTTCAGATATCAATAACTATATTGGTAATGAAATTAATTATTCAAAATTAGAAAATAAAGATATTTCTAGGCAAACAGTATCTTCTTATTTAAAAATAATGAAAGAAGGACAATTAATTCACTTTGTGCCTAAATATAATGATAAAAATAGTACAAGAAAAAATAAAGTTTATTTTGAAGATAAAAGCATGATTTATTATTTTAATAATTTTGAAAAATTAAACAATAATTTACAAGGTTCTTTAATTGAAAACATTGTTTTTAATTATTTAAATTATTTCTTTGCAAACAATAACTTATTAGATCAAATTTTTTATTATCGTAATTCAAAAGAACAAGAAATTGATTTTGTTTTACCGAAACAAAATATTTTAATTGAGTGTAAATATGTTGAAGAAATTGATATCAATAAAATGGGTGAGCAATTTTTAGAGATAATAAAAAATAACAAAGAGTTAAATGATTTTAAAAAAGTAGTAATTACCAAAAATCTTAATATTATTTGAAACAATATTAAATTTATAAGTTTAGATAAATTTTTGGAGAATCAATATGAATGATAAAGAATGAAAAAATATTAATGAACATATGAAAAATAAGTTTATTAATGAAGAAAAAACACAAGTTTTAAAAACTTTTCCCAATAAAGATTTCATTAATAAAATGGAGGATAATAAAATTTATAAAACATTATTTAGTTGCATTGCAATTAATATTATTAATTCAAAAAATAAATTAAATGAATTTGATTATGAAGATTGATCAAAGATGTTATCTGAATTTACTTATGGAATAACTAAAATTATGAAAATTTATCATGCTCAATATATAAGAATCCAAGGAGATGAAATATATGGAATTTTTGTTTCTGATAAAAAAGAACAAATTGATAAAGTTTTAGATTGTTGTGTTGAGCTCAATACTTTTAAAACTCATCTAAATAAGCAAATTCATAAATCATTATTTAATCAGAAAAATGGTGATAAAGAAGATGAAATGCTAATTGATTATGGGGTAGGAGTATGATTTTCATTTGAAAATTATATTTCAAGTGTTGGTTCTTCAAAAACTAGAGATATCGTATTTATGGGCGATGCTGTTAATTATGCAAATTATTTAGCAAAAAAAGCAGGAAGAAATGGGATGGCACCTATACTTATAAATCAATTATTATTAGAAAACATTACCAAAGAATATAAAAGCAATAATAAAAATATTTGAGATTTTAAAGAATATCAAAAAATTAATGATGAAAAAATTTATGGATTTAGTTGAATTTTTACAAAATATTTAAATTGAATAAAAAATAATAGTTAAAATGTTTTAGAATTGTTTAATAATTATGAATCATCTTTCTGAATTTGAAAAACAAAAAAACAAAAAGAAACGAATTGATTAAAAATTCTCAACAAATTTATTATTTAAAGAAAAAATTAATGTTGATGCAAAGAAATATTTTGTTTTAGATGTTGAGACCAATGGGTTATCTAGTAGATATCCTAATAATATTTGAAAAAATAATTTATGATGCTTTAGGAGTTGATAATAAAATCAAAAAAGAAGATCTTCAATTTTTGATAAAAAACAAATCAAGATTAACTAAAATTTTTGAAATGGAAAGTGAATTTTATGAAATTCCCATTTTTTTGAAGATGGCCTTATTAAAACCATTAAGTAAATATTTCAACATTTTATAAATGAAATAAATGAAACTCATAAAATTCTAAAAAATGACAAAAATCTTAAAAATGTAGTTAGTTATATTACCAATAATATTTTCAATAAACAAAAATTATCAAGTCAAGAACTTGTTGTCAATAAAAAAGATTCAATTTTATCTTTGCGCACTTATCCTATGAAAAATCTATCCTTGAAATTAAAACTTCTTCTCCGATATTATTGGAAAATGAAAAAGGTATTTTGAAAAATTTAAATATCAACTTTATTATCAATCTAATAATAGAAAAACATATTTAATGACGATTGAATTTGCTGATGATAAAATTGCAATTAATTTTTGACAAATTATTATAACTGCAGGCAAAAAATAATTAAATTCAATATTTTTTATTTATCAAATTTTTTTTAGTTCTTTTATAATCTCGTTTTCAGAAAAATATAAATATTTACTTGTAGTCGAAATATTTTCATGACCTAATAAATCCGAAATCACTTTAATATTTATTCCTTTTCTCAATAAATTGGTTGCATATGATCTTCTAAGGTCATGTGGAAGTATTTTTTTACCAAATAATTTATATGTAATATTTTGTATTATTTTATTTAATTGTTTATAAGATAATTTTCTTTTATTTCTTTTAATATTTATAGAATTAAATTTTCATTTTTTTAATAAATTTAATGTATATTCAGGAATATAAATTATTCTTATTTTATTACCTTTGCCTCTAATTTTTAATTTGTTATCAATAATTAAATTCTTTTTAACACAATTAATTTCACTGATTCTTATTCCTGTTGTAAAACAAAAAACGAAAATTAAATAATTTCTTTCTTTATATCAATTATTAATATCAACATTATTTTTTATATCTTCAAATTCCTCTAAACTGATGGTTTTCCTAAATATTTTTTGTTTAGATGGTAATTTAATATCTTTACATTCTTCTCTTAGTTTATTAAGCTTTGAAAATTTTAAATATAAAAGAATGACTGAATAATGTAAAGAAATAGTATTTGCTGAATTTCCTTTACTATTTAAAAATCTAATATAGTTCGAAATTATCTTTTTTGTTGGTTTTTTATTATCTAGATATTCATTAAATTTTGAAACGTATAAAAGATATATTCTAATTGTGTTTTCTGATAAATTTTTATTTTTTAGTCAATTTTTATAATTCATTTTATTCTCCTTTTTGTTTTCTAATTTAAACAAAAAGAGAGTTAATAAACGTTATGTCCCTAAATTAAGGTTTAAAGGATTTGAGGGGGAGTATAAAGAAATTAAAATATCCGATGTTTCCAAATTTTATAAAGGTGATGGCTATTCAAAGAAAGCATTATTGATAATGGTAAATATGAAGTTATTTTATATGGGGATTTATTTACAACATATAAAAATAATATTGAAGAAATAAAATATAAAACAAATAGAATAGGAAATAAAAAAACAAGAAATAACTCAATATTGTTTCCAGGTTCTTCAACATCACTAAATGATTTCTTTCCATGTTGTTCGATAAAAAAAGAAGTTTTTGCAGGAAGTGACCTAAATATTTTTGAATTAAATATCAATGAAGATTCATTATATTATTCATATTGTTTTTCAAAACCTTACCATTTAAAAAATATATTTAGATTAATTGAAGGATCAACTATTAATCATTTATATGGAAAATATATATCTGAATATAAATTAATAGTACCTGATCAATTAATTGAACAAGAAGAAATATCTTCTTTTTTCAATTTATTAGATAAGCAAATTTCATTATTAGAGAATAAATTGAAATTAATTGAACAAATGAAAAAATATTATTTATATAAGATGATCAATATAGGTAATAAATTTTTAATTAGATTTAATGAATTTAAGGATTCTTCTATTGAAAATGCTCAACTAACTTCACTAGTTAAACTAAATAAATATAAACAAATTTCAGCTAGTGAATTAGAACAATTAAATTCAAAATCTGGAAATATTAAACTATTACCTTCATCAAAAGATTTTGATTGATTTAGTGATTTGGTGGATATTAAAGATAATAGAGTTAATTATGGAAATGTAATAACATTAGGAAGAGCTAGATATGCAAACATAAAAAAATGAAAAGGACATTTTATAAGTTCTAATAACATAATAATTGAAAATAATAATAATGTTGTTTTTGATTATTTATATCATCTTATTAACAAAAATAAGAAAAAATTCTATATAGAGAAAACAACGTATCCAGTTTTTTCAAGCGAAATTTTTAAAGAATTTGATTGCTCTATACCTTCAAATATCAATGAACAAATTAAAATATCAGATTTCTTGAATAAAATTGAATGAATTGAATTACATATCAAAAATAAAATTGAGTTAACAAAAAAGAGAAAATCATTTTATTTAAATAACCTATTTATATAAATAAATTATCTAAATAATATTTTTTATTTTTTTCTAAAAAATCTTTTTTAATTTGAAGATTTCTTATTTGTAATTCTAATGTTTTTATAAATTTTGAAAATTTTTCAATCAAATCATGTGTTGGAATTCATATATAAGAATTTAATATTTTATTTATTGTAAATTCTTTTTGTCCTGTTCCTTCTGCGATGTTAATTAAATATTGTTGGTGTTTTTTACTCAACAGAATGTATTTAATAATAATCAATGGATATTCGCTTTTATTTGTGAAACTAGCTATAGCATTTGACATAATAGGTTTGTTATATTCATCATTTAAAATGTCAATGCTTCCATTGTGAAAATTTTGAAGACCAATTATTAAATCCCCACTAAATCTTTCATAATATTTACGACCTTTTTTTGTAAGTTTAACATTTAGTGTATTCTCTTTAAAACCTTTACCATGCAACATAATTGAAATAGGAGTATATCCTTTTGAATCTATGATATGCCCAACAATTCTTGGATCTAATATTTCAGATAATTTTATTTTTTTATTTTGTTTTGCTTTTTTATATAAAAATTCAATTATTCAATCCTTTATTTGTTCAGTTAATTTCAATTTATTCTCTAATAACGAAATTTGTTTATCTAAAAGATTTAAAAATTTAGAAATTTTTTCTTGTTCTTCTAATAAAGGAAAATTAAACACAATATTTTTGAATTGTTTCTTTTGTAAGTTATATCTTGTCGATCCTTGTCCCTCATTCACAATTAATTTTCGATAATGTTTATTTTTCATCAATCAATTAAAATATTGTGAATTAACTTCCTTTGATATGTTTCTTAATATAAAACAAAAAGAATTCAAATATACTTTTTCATTATCTAAATATATCGATGAATATCCAATTTCATTTAATGTTTCTGATGATGAAGTAATTAATATGTCATTTTTTGTGACTTCATTTTGTTTTTTGGTTCCTTTTTCAAAAAATTCTAATTCATTATTGTTAATAAATCAATTATTAAAAACAGTTTTATAGGGGATATATTTATCATTACCGTATTTAAAATTTTCAGCTTTCAAACCAGAAAGACCATTTAAAATAACAAAACAATCATTAATAATTTTTTTATTGTAATTATTTTCAAATCCTTTAAACCTCAACTTAGGGACATAACGTTTATTAACTGAATTAATTACCATTTTTTATCTCCTCAAAAAATTTATTCATTTTTTCTGATAAACTCCCCCTATTAATTCTATTTATAATGTTTTCGTTATTTATGTAAAATTCTTTTAACATTAATTTAAATCCCTTCTTTTCTAACAATTTATCTTCCAAAATAGATGCATATCATGTAATTCCGGCAAAATTGCCTTCAAAAATAACTCATTTATAAAAACAAATAAAATTGTTTTCTTCGGACTTTTCCTTAATTCATACTTCTAAAATATGATCAAGTATTGAGGATTTTAAAACATCTCTCATTTCGTCAAATTGATAGTAATTAGGTCATAATTGTGAGTCTTTTCATTTAAATAGAAGATCTATTACTAATTGTATGTTGTCAATTATTAAATTTTTATCATAATTTTCACAAATAAAATTTAAATATCTAAAAGACTCAATTGGTCTAAAAGTTTGAATTATATTAATAATTAAAGCTTTTTTAGAATCCTTGTTTGTTATCAATTCAAAAATATCAAAAATATTTTTATTAAATTCAAATTCATTTATATTTTCAATTAATAACTTTGAAAAATGGTTAATTACATAATGATTTTTATTGTCTATTTCTTTGATTATCTTTTTAATATCATTTTCCTTCTTTTGGTTTACTGCAGCTTTAAAATCTACTGAATCATCATTTATTTTTTGAGAAAAAGAAATTATAGAAGGAATTAAGTTTATATTTATTTTTCCAATTTTATGTCCATATCTTTTTTCATTTATAAGTTGAAAAATACTTTGAGCTTCTTTTTCATATTCCTCAAAATTAAAATTTAAAAAAATATTTATTGGGTGTGTTATCGTATTTTCACTTCTTATTAAACGCAATTTTATTATTCTACCATATAATTTTTCATCAAGAAATCCTATTGCAAAAGAAAAAACTAAAATGTATTCTTCTTTGTTTTTAAAACTACGTTGACTGAGATTATTTCAAAAATCTTCAAAGTATTTACTATCAATAATTTTTTTACATAATAATGTAAAAATCGAATTATAATGAAAAATAAAATTAATTTCTCATTTGTTTTTAAAAAGATTGTTATTGTTCAAAAAATATTCATGATTTTGATTTACATTATCGATAAAATCTTGTTTATTTTTAAACATTTACTCGCTCTCCACTAATTCAGAAATCATTTTTTGAATTTCTTTTTCAGTTTCTTCAAGTTCTTTATCAATTTCTTTTAATTGTTTATTAACTTCATTAATATCAATTTCTTCTTCATCTTCAAATGTATCGATATAACGAGTAATATTTAAGTTAAAATCATTTTCTTCAATTTCTTTTAAAGAAACTAAACGAGAGAATTTATCAATTTCTTTTTTATTGTTAAATGTATTAGCAATTTTTTCTACATTTTCATTGCTCATTTGATTTTTATTTTTAGCTTTAATAAATTCTTTTGAAGCTTCAATAAACATTATTGGTTCATCTAATGTTTTCTTTTCAAAAATCAAAATACATGTTGGAATAGAAGCATTAAAAAACATATTTGCAGGTAAACCAATAATACCCCTTAAATACTTTTTAAATCCTACTAAATACTTTCTAATTTCATATTCAGCATTAGACCTAAATAATACTCCATGTGGAACAATTACTCCGCATTTACCGCCCTCTTTTAACATATAAATCATGTGTTGAATAAAAGCAAAATCAGCTGTAGATTTAGGAGCCATTTTAGGATAATCTCTAAATCTAGGGTCTTCTTTTAATTCTTCTGGTTTTCAATCGACAGAAAATGGAGGATTAGCTACTACTAAATCAATTTTTTCTGCTAAATCTTTAAATTTATTATCAGTTAATGTATTACCATTTTCTATTTGAAAATCTTTATATTTAACACCATGTAAAAATAAATTCATTCTTGCCATGTTATATGTTGATGTTATTTTTTCTTGACCTAATAATTTTCCATATTTTTCTAGATAATTTCTTGCTTTTACAAGCAAAGAACCAGAACCACATGTTGGATCATATACATATGTAGCTTCTTTTACATTATTTGTAACTAATTTCATTAACAAATTTGAAACAAATGCTGGGGTGTAGAATTCTCCCGCCTTTTCTCCTGATTCTGCTGCAAATTTTCCAATTAAAAATTCATATGTATCTCCTAAAACATCATTATCCATGTTATTAATGTTTAGTTCTGGAATATTTAATTCTTTCATGATACTTAAAAGATTTTCAGATCTTTCTATTGAATTTTGACCTAATACTTTTGCATCTAAAACAATATCACTAAATAATCCATTAAATTCTTTAGATGATTCTTGACCTAATGTTGAATCTTCAATGTTTTTAAAAGCGATTTGTAACCTTTCAATTAAATTTTCAGGATTAAATTGACAATCTTCTAATACTGAATGGAATGTTTCTTTATATTCAATAAAATATCCCAATCTATCAATCATCACGTTTTTTGTTTTTTCATAAATAATTTGATCATTATTTAAATTTTTATATTCAACTTTTCCTTTAGAAGCTTCAAGAATTTCTTTTTCCATTTTTTCTGATAAAAATTTGTAAAATAAGAATCCAATAATATAAGGTTGAGATTCATTAACTTTCATTGAAGATTCGGCTCTTATTCTATCTGCTACTTTTCATAATGCATTTTCTAAATTTGTTGTCATTATTCATCTCCTTTCAATGTATAAAACATTTGTTGTTTTTTTATTAATTTTATTTTTCTATTCTCAAGAACTATTTTTTTTGTAAATAATTCATTTAAAATAGCTTTTTTTACTAAATTGTTATCATTTAAATTTTCTTTAAAAATAACATCTTTTATTGCTTTTACATTTAATGACCTAACAATTGAACCATCCATTAATTGATTAAAATGTTTTAATTTAATTTTTAATAAAAAATATAATAAATTAGAATCAATTTTTTTTGCTCTAACAATAACAACATTAGATGAAACTAATAAATTTTCATCACCTTTTTCAATTTTTGTTATCGATATAGGAGGAAAAAGTTTAATTAAAATGTCATTTTCTTTTGTGAAGAATGTTTGATCAATTTCTGAATTGCTTATAAATTTTGTAGATGTAATAGAAGTTTCTTCAGAAATGCTTCCATAATTAACCATGTTATAAGTAATTTGTTTTTTATCAAATGCTCTGCTTTCATATCTATTTTTTAATATTCCTATAGATACATCTGCAATATCTATCAATTTATTCATAGAAAACCTCCTACAAATAAAATATAGCACAAAAATAAAAATTTTGTTTTTTTTTTACAGAACTAGAACCCTATATTATTCTTAAATCCGACATTTCTTCTAAGGTTCTTATTTTTCTAACAATTTTATTAACATCATTTATTTTAAATTCATATTTGTCATCTAAATACCCATCAATATAGTCTGGGAGTTGTTTTTCAATATATTCAGCATCTAGTCGATTATTTTTAATTCTTAATTCTTTAATTAAATCATCAATAATCTTTTTAGTTGTTTTTCAATTTAAAATTGCTTTTTCTTTTGTTGATTTAATTAAATTTGAAATATAAGCATTTCATGCTTTGATTACATCATCAAAAGTTGTAATATTTTTAAATCTTTCATATTTTAAAAAGCCAACAAGAATTTCTTTATCTTCTTCTGATGTTGCTTTTTGAACTTTTTCTTTTGTAAATTTTTCAAAATCAATTTCGTTATTAAATGGTCTTTTTAATTTTAAAAAATCGTCTAATAAGTGTCTTAAATAATCAACATTAAATTCAACTCTTTCTAAATCAACAATCTGATAATCATTATAAACATAAATAACATTAACATTTTGTGATGTTTCACCTATTCTATTAAATTCACCTTTAAATTTATCAAAATCTCTTTGAGTTAATTTGAAGTTATCTCAATTAAATTCAGGACATGGTTTGATCTTATTAAATGCTCTCATTACTTCTTTAAATCTATTTATAAAGTCATAACACAATTCTTCTTCTTGTGTACTTATCTTTGAAACCTTTTCAGGACTTGGAAATTTTTCAAATAAACTATCAATTGCTTTATCAAACTCTTCTTTTAAATCTTTATATTCAAATATTTTTCACTTACCTAAAGGTGTATTTAATCCACCTGTTGTATATAGAGCAAAAGCCTTTTCTACATCTTCTTTTGATGTTTTAAATGAAACAATATATCCTGATTCTTTGCCTGGATAAATTCTATTTGTTCTACTAATAGCTTGAATTAATGATTGATAATGTAATTGTTTATCTAAAAATAAAGTATTTGTAACTGGTGAATCAAATCCAGTTAATAGCATCGAAACAACAATTAATAAATCATATTTTCTTTTATTTTCATTTGAAAAATCGCTTTGAATTGATGATTTATATTTATTAAATGAAGTAATATCTCAAGTTTCGTTATATTCTTTAATTATTTTTAGTAAGAAATTGTAGGATTTTGAAGATATTTCTCTATTTT